>CADECN010000010.1 GCA_902825785.1 uncultured Hyphomicrobium sp.
CATATTGGGCGACCAAGGAAGATAATCGGGTGGCGCGCACGCTCTATGATCGCGTGGGTGTCTTGACGGAGTTCGTACAGTATCGCCGCTAAGTTTCAGGGCCCGGTCATGCCGCGGATGTCGCTGAACACCTGGACCACTTGCGGATAGGAATGCAGGATCTGCGTCAAATCCCGGGTCAACTCCTTGATGCGAGACTTCTGCGACGCCGTGGCGGCCCCGGAACGCATCAGAAGCTCGAGTTCCTCCAGTCGCTTTTCGAGGTACTCGGCGCCCTGCTGGCGCGCATAGAAGCGATGCATCTCGACAACCACAGGGATCAGCCGGGCGAAGTCGATCTGTTGATCGGCAACCGGCGCCCCGTTGAGGTAGCCGCCTTGTGACACAGGGGCAGCGAATTGACCTGCCGGCGACCCGTGAGATTGTTCGGCGGGCGCCTGCCGTGCCGGCCCGCCGTTGGTCACCGGATGCCCGCCGGCCGCTACGGCACGGCCGCCGTTGGCAGCCGCTGCCGCGCCCTCGATTGTTCCGGTAGCGAAATTGATGCTGAACGTGCCCGTCTCGTCGCTGCGATTGATCTTGTCCGTAAGCAGTCGCCGCGCCTCGTCGAGCAACCTACGGTCCGGCCCGCTGAACCTGGACAGCAGACCGTCGTTGCTCGCGACAATGAGGTAGTGGCGGCGATCGTCGGGCCGCACCAGCAACACCAGAAACAGAAGGGCCGCGGCCGCGAATGCACCAGCGGAAATGAGCCCGCCCGGCGCTTGGAAGCCGCTCCATGGCGAGGCTGCATACGCAACCGCAGCACACATCAGGAAAAGAGCGAGCCAAACGATGCGAGGGCTGCGCTCGACGTGCGTGCCCACGCTGACCGTGGCTATGTTGGCCAATGCGATCGTTCGAGAAGCGGTCACAAGCACGCGCTTGTCGACCGTCAACGCGTCGAACGTCTGCGTCGCCGACGCGCTCTCTCCAGATTTTCCTCGTATGCCCATCTCTCGGTCCCGCAAGAGCGATCGGCCAATCCCGCTCCGCGAGCATATCTGAAGTACATTCGCGTTAGAAGCGCGCCTTTCCGGCAGCAGCCCGTCAGCTTGATGGAACGTCGAGTTTGCGCGTGAGATTTTCGAATTCGCGCCGCAACTCGTCGTTCTTGAAGATTTGCTCGAAGCTCGGCGCTTCAAGCTTTTGAATGGCCTCGAACGAGGTCGCGCTTTCGCGCATCAAGTTGCGCAGCTGAACGCTCGCTTCCACGGTTTCAAAAGTGTTATCCGCGATTCTGAGGTCGTGCGTCGCCTTGAGGCGTGCCTTGGCGATCTGCTCGCGCTGCTGCTGCAGATAACGACGGTAGGCCTTCGCGGCATCCTCAGCGAGCTTCTGGCTTTCGCGATTGGCATCGAGCGCGCGTTTTTGATCGGGGCGGTTTTCGGCCTTCAGCAGTTCCGCCGTCTTGCCCTTCGCAGCCTGTATGTCGTCGATGATGGCTTCGAGCTTGGGCATATATTGCGTGTCGATCTTGGCAATCGTGGCGTCCTGCGCCTGCACCAGCATCGCGAAAAGCGCGGCGTGCATGGCAAAGTACTTGCGCGCGGCGTTCATGTTCTCGCCGGTTGCGCCGATCAGCCGGGCAAGCTGGCCGTCGATCAGCTTGGCGGCGTTGAACACCGCGACGAGGCGCACGAGATCGCCCGAAAGCACGCTGTCGAGCAATAGGTCGACCTGCGCCGGATCGAGTTCGACGCCGGCGGTCTTCAGGCCCGTCGCGATTTCGTCCTTCGCTGTCTTGATCTCGACTTTGTTCGCCTCGATGCGCTTGTTACGCTCCTCGATCGCACCCTGCAGCGAGGCGACCGTATCGGTGAGCAGACCGGGCAAAGTGGCGTCTTGCGGCGCAACGAGCTGCTTTTCCTTCAAACCCGCGATCTGATCCTCAAGCTCGCGGATGTTCTTGCGCAGGCCCTCGACCTTTTTCTGTACTTCCACGACCGGCGCGTCGGTGACGATGGCGAGAGCGCTATCGAGCAGGGCACGGACCTTCAATTTGCGGTCTTCGCGCGTCTCGGTCCACATCGGCGGCAGGATATAGTCCTTGCGGCTCGGCAGCTTTGCTGCACCCGCTCGCGTGTCGGCCGCATCCTTGAGGACGGCATCGATCGCCGCCATGAGCGCTTTCGCCTGCTCGAACTGCTTGTCGCCCTCGCGCGGATCGGGCGGCGGCGCCGCCTCGGCCGTGCCTGCCTCAGCACCTGCATCCGCGGACTTCGCAGTCATCAGCCAATCACCGATGAGGTCGCGGCGTGCCGATTGCGCGCACGTAACGCTCGCGCTGGCGGCAAGCATTGCCACAGCGGCGCTAACGGTCAGTAGCCTCGGCAACATGGCGAGCGTCATCGGGGTCGTCTCCTAGCCCGACAAACGCGTCTAAAATTCCGGCAAATCCGTGGTCTAAGGCGCAGCGTACACACTGCTATGCGTGAGCACCGTTAATTCAGGCGCGGCGCTGAACGGGGACAGGCGGTGCCGCCGCGCGCACGGCATCGCGCCACCCGTCATCGATCTGGCGCGCGTCATCGAGCAGCAGCATGTGCGGAAACGGCGGCGGTGACTTGTTCACCGGCTCGCCGGCAAGAGCGATCACCTGCCCGGCGGTCGAGAAGTCGGAATAAAGTTTGAGTTTCTTAGGGCCGGGCAGCAGCGCCGCATAGGTCGCCGGAGCGGCCGCTACGATGAGAGGCCCATCGACGAAAAACTGCGTGTCAGGCACGGCGGACGCCAGTTCCCGGAGCACGAGCTCTGCGAGCGGCCGAAGGCCTTTGGCGGCGGAGAGCGCGGCGTTGATGTCGCCCTCGTGCGCCGCTGACGGGGCAGCGTGCGCGGCAGGCGGCGGTGCGGCAACCGGCGCTGGAGCAGGCACTGCTGGCGCCGCCGCAACGGGCGCAATCTCGGCATCGCTGTAGATCAGCTTGCCGCCGTTGTTATGAATGCGCTCAAGCCAGGACGCCTTGGCAAAGGTGAACCTCTGGTGACGCAGCCAATCGATAATGTCATTGCGTTCCATGAAGCCGCACGCGGAAATTGCCGCCATCCATGCGCCGAGGTCGCGCCCTGTGTCGGCCTCCAACGATGTGACGAACTCTTTCTCTTTCTCCGCGAAATCCGCGCTCATGGTCGCCTCACACCCAGCGACGGCTGCGCGCCTTATAGGCGCGGTAGGCGTCCCCGAAGCGGACTTCGAGGTGGCGCTCCTCAGGCAGAATTTGCAGTGGCGTTACGAGCAGCGCAAAGGCGGCGGCCGCAGCGACATACCAGATCGATTTGCTGATCTCGGCAAGCGAGAGAAGTATGAGGACTTCGCCAAGATAGATCGGATTGCGCAGATAGCCGTAGGGACCGCTGGTGACGAGCACAGTCGATGCGCGGTCGGGCATGAAGGTCGTGTCATGCTTCTTCAGCGTCCAGAACGCCCAAAGCACGAGGACGAGTCCGAGTATGCCGAAACCCAGTCCGACGACGCGCGCGGCAAGATCATCGAGGCACGGCCAGTCGAGCGGAACATAGCGCGTCAACAGCCAAGCAGCAGCGAAGGCTGCAATGAACAGCACGGGAGGCCACGGAAATGTATTCGCCCGCTCGGTCGCAACCGCCGGAGTTCGAGATTCGATCATGATTGCAAGTGTACAGCCATTCGCGCGCAATGCCCACCGGCCCGGCCGCTGCGCGCACATAGCTGTGTGGTCAAGCCGTCAGTGGGCTTCGCTCGCAGGCTTGATATGCGCGGCTGGCGTCTCGCGCACGTCCTTCGGCTGCAACTCGGCGGCAAGGTCGTAGCTCTTACAACCCTTTCGCGCGAGTTCGGCGTTGTAGGCTTCAAGCATCGCCACATCGCGGGCATACGCGCCCGACGGGTTCGTTCCACGGGTCGGGCCGCCGATTGTGCTCGAGACCGCCGTCTGCACCAGGTTTGAAAAACCGGAGGACTGCATCCGCGCATTGTAGTCGCGGATTTCGAGAATGCGGACCTGCATCCGCCCTGCGAGCTGTTTGCAGGAAAGTTCCTTTTCGGAGGCGGAAAACGCGTACCCGCCCGTCGAGCCTGTGGAAAGCGGCGCCTCGGGAACCGTTCCCGATGACAATGACCCGGCGGACGCACAGCCGCCGAGCGCGATCACGGCTCCAATAAAGAAGCGGGATAAAATTGTGGCGTTCGGCATTGTGGCTCCCGTCACCACTCCTTGCACGCAAAACGCGACGGAACTTTGTGTTGGCCGGGGCCGAGATCGGGCGAATTGAACGACTTTACCAAAACGGTCCCGTGGCCCCTGAGGCGACTCTCATACAAGACTTCGATTGCATCGGCGCGCCGATAGCGCTCCAATGCCCGCGTTCCACTGTGCCCCTGTGACATCTGAGCCGCAAGGAATTCCCCCATGTACGTCCGTCGGATGCCGCTCGTTACTGCCGTGTTGGTAGCTGCCGTGCCCGCTCTGGGCGCCGAGGATACGCCAACGCATTACGTCTGCGCGTTCGATCAAGGGTTTATCTGGAGCTACGAGGCTGGGCGCTTTACGTCGGAACCACCCTCCGCGCTGACACTCGAGATTGCCGATATCAATTTGGAGGGTCAGTCGGCAACCCTGGTCATGGACGCAAAGAAAAGCGCGACCCTGCGTATCGTCCGGGCCCTCAACGCGAATCACTTCTTGGAAGTGGCCAATGAGGGTTTCCTGAACTTGACGACCATCTACGATCTCGACGCCGCCAACGGTGTCTATCCAGCAGTACACTCAAGGCATTTCGGATTGCTGGGCCAGCCGGTCTTCGCTCAGTATGCCGGAACCTGCAAAGCCAAGACCGGAAACTAGCTGCGCTGTGGACAAAGCCGTTGCGTTCGCAGCCTTCCGGACGCAGAAATTTGCGATGGCCCTGCATCTTATAAAGCTCTGCGTTGGCGCGTCATCGCTTGAGGACCTTGCCGATTGGCAGAAAAAGAATCGCCGCCGCAAAACGGCGGATGGCCGACCGTGCGTCTATCACACGACGTTCCAGTCTCCGAAGCGGCAGGCGGAACTGCTTGACGGTGGCTCGCTGTACTGGGTGATCAAGGGCGCGATCCTTGTGCGCCAGCGTCTCGTCGGCTTCGAGGACGGCGCCAAGCAAGACGGTTCGCCCGCCTGCCTGCTTCTGCTCGACCCTGCGCTCGTGCCCGTTCGCCCCGTGCCGCGCCGGGCGTTTCAGGGCTGGCGCTATCTTGGTGCCGACGATGCTCCCGCGGATCTGAAGCGTGGCAGCAAGGATCAGGTTGCGGCCATGCCCGCCGACATGCGTAAACATTTGGCGGACCTCGGGCTCATCTGACGGCCGCAAAGCATCCTGCCCTCATGACGCGCCGCCCGCCCTTCACACCTACGATTGAAGCCCTGCCGTCGCTGGTCCCATTCATTGGTCCGGAGGCAATGGAGAGGGCGCGCGGCAAGCCTTTTCGCGCCCGCCTTGGCGCCAACGAAAGCATCTTTGGGGCATCGCCGAAGGCGGTTGCTGCCATGCGCGACGCGGCGGCCGAGAACTGGAAATACTCAGATCCGGAGAATTTCGAACTGAGGGCTGCGATCGCGGCGTACCACGGCGTCGGCCTGCCGTCGGTGGTCGTCGGTGAGGGCATCGACGGGCTTCTCGGCCTGACGTGCGCGCTCTTTCTTTTGCCTGGCGACGCGGTGGTGACGACCGACGGCGCCTACCCGACCTTCAATTTTCATGTCCTGGCTCACGGCGGACGTCCGCTGAAACTGCCGATGCGCGATCTGCGTGAAGACGTGCCGCGCCTGATCGAAACCGCGCGGAAGGAACGGGCCAAGCTTGTCTACGTCTCGAACCCCAATAGTCCGATGGGCACCTGGTGGACGGGCGCCGAGCTTACGCAAATCATCTCGGAGCTGCCGGCAGGCGTGCTGCTGATCCTCGACGAGGCTTATTGCGATACCGCGCCCGCCAACACCGCGCCGCCTCTTGATGTCAGCAACGACCAGGTTCTGCGCTATCGCACGTTCTCGAAAGCCTATGGTTTGGCGGGTGCCCGCATCGGCTATTGTCTTGGCGCGCCCGATAGCATCGCGGCCTTTGAGAAGGTCCGCAATCACTACGGCATCAACCGCGTTGGCCAGATCGGTGCGAAGGTCGCGCTCGCGGACCAGCCATATCTCAAGGATGCCGTGATGAGGATCGCGCGGGCGCGCGACCGTATCGCTGCTATTGCCGCCGGTAACGGACTAAACGCCCTCAAATCGGCAGCGAGCTTCGTTGCGATTGACGGCGGCCGTGACGGAGCATATGCGACCCGGCTGCTCGATGGCCTGCTCGCGCGCGACGTATTCGTGCGCAAACCCACGGCGGCCGGGATCGATCGCTTCATTCGCGTTTCCTGCGGTCGTGACGAGGATCTCGAGGTCTTTGCCGAGGCGCTCCCGGCCGCACTGCGCGATGCCGGTTGACCATCCACGGCGCGTCTTCCCGGAAAACCGACAACCTGCACTATGGAGACAGCGCCGCGCCGACCCGCTAAGTGAGCCGCATGGAACTGACCCCTCGCGGCCGCCTGCTGAGTCTCACCGCCGTCATCACGTCATCGTTCAGCATCGGCGTTGCCTTCGGCATCGGCTATCCCTTGACGACGGTCACGCTCGAGAACTGGGGTGAATCGAAATGGGTGATCGGCCTGGCCGGCGCCGCACCCGCCATCGGCATCTTGCTCGCCATGCCCGCGCTGCCACTGGTCGTCCGCCGCGCCGGCACGGTGCCTGCCATGGTCGTCGGTGCCGTCCTGGCCGGCGCATGTTTTCTTCTACTTGGGCTCGCCACGAACGCTGTTGCCTGGATCGCCACGCGGGTCGCGATGAGCGCGGCGCTCGCCGCACCCTGGCTTGCGGGCGAGACGTGGATCAACATGGTCGCTCGGGAGCAGGTGCGCGGCCGGGTCATCGCGGCCTATGCCATCGCATTCTTCAGCGGCTTCGCGTGCGGACCTCTCGTTCTCTCGGTCATCGGCACGTCTGGCCTGGCGCCCTTCGCGGTCGGTGCGTTCGGCACGGCGGTCGCGGCCATTCCGATTTTGGCGGCTCGTCACCTCGCCCCCGATTTGGGCGCTGATCGGTTCGTCTCGCCGCTCCGCGCAACCCGGCTTGCGCCGATCGCGATGGTTTGCGCCTTCATGAGCGGCTTTGCCGAAACCGGCTTCATTTCGCTTATCGTCAGCCTCGGACTCGCGGCGGGACTAGACGGTGAGCGCGCGTTGTTACTCCTGAGCATTCTGACGGCCGGCGGAATCGTGCTGCAATTTCCGCTCGGCTGGCTTGCCGATCGCACCTCGCGTATCGGAGTCGCACTCGCGCTTTCGGCCGCCTTCATCGTGTTGGTGCTGACCCTGCCGGGTGCGTTGCCGCGCGCCGGAGTGGCCGAGGCACTCGCCTTCGTGCTCGGCGGCGTGATCCTGGGCTTTTATTCGGTCGGTCTTGCGATCGTCGGCGAGGAAGTGGCAAGGGGCGATCTTGCTTCCGCCAACGCCGCCTTCATTGTCCTCTACCAGGTGGGCTCGATCACCGGCCCGGTTATCTCAGGCGTCGCCATGACCCAGGCGCCGATCGAGGGCTTCGTCGCAACCGTCGTTGTGCTGATGGCGCTATCGGCACTGGCGATGGTCTGGCTCTGGCGCCGCCGTCGGAGCATCAAGCGCACAACGCAGGATCGTGGTTAACGCATTGTTTGCGTAGGCCTCATATGATCGCGGCTTGACGAGAGACTGGCGACCACATGGCGCAACTGCTGCGAGCGACGCTGACATTCTTTTCCACGCTGGCGGTCGGCGTGCTGACGGCGGGTGCGCTCGTCGCCCTGATGCCCTCCCTCGGTGGCGGCATCGACGCCGGTCCGGCGAACGGACTTCACTTTGAGTCGTTGCTGCTGGGCGTTCTGTTCGGATTGGTTCTGGGCACCGTCGGCCGATACAACTGGGCTGACGTTCCGCGCCGCGTGATCACGTGGTTCCTGATCCGCGAGCGTCAGTTTTTCTATTATTCCCTGATAGCGATCTGCATCGGCGTTTTGCTGTTCTATTGAACGGCCTGCCGAAAAGGAGAGTCGCGAGGCCGGTTTCTGGGCACCGGCCCCGCGTCCGACGGTCGGTTCAGGACGTAGCCTGCCTGGGCTTGGCTGGGGGCAGACCGCGTAGAGCCGATGGCTTCGCTCGAGCTGGCAGGATGCGCATCGCTGTCCGGGGGCCCCGCGGCCAACCGTACTGCGGGCGCACGACCTGCCCTTGCTTCAGCGTTGCCGCCGGGGAATTCGGGTCGAAATACGCTCGGCCCGCGACCGTCAACCTGAGACTGGTTCGTTTGATTGCTTCGACCGTACCGCTGACGACGGCTGCCGCCTCACTGCGCACGCCGGCTGCAAGCGCCGGCGCGCAAGCAATGGCCGCGAATTGATGAGATGACTTCGCTTGCATTGGAGCGGCTCCGAGAATGCTCGCTGCTGTCGTCGGCGGGCACGCCGATCAGCGCACCGTTGTGACCTGCGATGCGAAGTTCTTGCCGTTTTTGGCTTCGTAGGAGATCGAAACCTTGGTGCCGGCCTTGATCTGATCGGCCTTCACGGACTTGTTGAGCTCGAACGTGTCTCCGCTCGAAAGCACGAGTTCGTGCTTCGTCTTGTCGATGGACTTCACTTCGCCGGATTTGGTCATGGTTCCGGCCATGGCGCCTGTCGCCACGAACAGAACCGCGGGCGCCGCCAAGGCAAGTGGGATGTAACGCATTCTGGAGGGTCTCCGATATGACTCGCGCCGACGGCAGCCGTCTTCGCGGCCATCAACATGCACCCAACAGCTTGCCGCTGAATGGCCGTATCTATACGGATTGGTAAGTTGCTCGGTGCGTCGAAATAGGGAAGTCGACCACGACTCTCAGCCCCGGGCCGTTATCGCCAAGTGCGACCTTCGCGTCGTGCAATTCGGCGATGGCGGAAACGAGTGCAAGGCCCAGTCCGTTGCCGGGTGTCGAACGCGCGGCTTCAAGCCGGTAGAGTCTGCGAAACACCTTCTTGCGTTCCGCTTCGGGTATGCCGGGGCCGGTATCGGCGACGGTTGCGCTGTAGCCTTCCGGATGTTCTTCCAATGACATCCCGATTTGGGTGCCGCCCGGGCAGTGGCGTATCGAATTCTCGATCAGGTTCGCGAACATTTGAACGAGAAGTTCGCGATCTCCCCAAACGGGCGCATGCGTCAGCGTCGGCGTCACGTTGAGTTGAAGACCGGAATCTTCCGCGACCGGCTGATAAACCTCTCCGACTTCCGAAAGGACCTCGGCGAGGTCGATCTCGCGAAAGCGCGATTTGCGCGCGCCCGCTTCGATCTGCGTGATGCGCAAGAGCGCTTCGAAAGTCTCGACGATCGATTCAAGCTCGGCCAGTGATTCATCAATCGCCGAGCGCACCTGGGTCGGGTTGTTCGCCGCCACACGCGCGCGCTCAAGTGTGTGTTGCAGCCGGCTCATGGGTTTCTTCAGGTCGTGCGCGATATCGGATGAGGATTGGTTGACGTTCTCGACAAGCGTTTGCAGCTTGGCGACGGTTTGATTGATCTGACGGCCGATATGGTCGATGTCGTCGTTCGAGCGCGACAACGGTATTCGCGCGCCGAGATTGCCTTGCGCGGCGGCGTCGAGCGTGCCTGTTATGGCACGCAATCTCAAGTCGGCGCGCCGAGCCAGGACCGCGCCCGCCGCCGCAGCAAGCACCGACGTGATGCACAACCCCCACGCCAAGCCGGTGCCCAGCATTCCTTCGATGCGCCGGATTTCCCGATCGCTCGAGCCGACGAGAAGCGATCCGTCGGACATCGGTTGCCATTTTGCGAGGAAAACGTCGTCGGGGTCGCCGCGATCGGGTGTCAGCGCAAGTGTATCGCGTGGCAGGCGCAGCAAGCCCGGCGATACCGCGATATCTCGCACATTGCCGGCGCGATACTGGCCCGCCTTGTCGATCAGAAGAAAAATTGTGTCGGCGTCGCGAACCGAGTCGCTTTCGCTCGTAACGACGGAGGTCAGATCGTCGAAGCCCTTGTTGCGATCGACGGCCGACAGCGCATCGAGCGTTTCGTCGACACGTTCGACGATCTCGCCGGCAAGTTCGGCGCGTAGCGCCGCGTAGAGTGCAACAAACAGCAGGACCGCGGTGACAGAGAACAGCGTAGCGAACGTCGCCGCCAGGCGGAACGGCGTACGCTTCAGCAGTTCACGTGCTGTCATTCAGGCTATACCCGCTTCCACGCACCGTATGGATCAGTTCCTTGCCGAACGGCTTGTCGATCTTGGCGCGAAGGCGTGAAATATGCGTTTCGACCACGCTCGTCTTGGGATCGAAGTGAAAACTCCAGACGCGTTCCAACAGCATTGTGCGTGTGATGACGCGGCCTCGGTTTCTCATCAAAACCTCGAGCAGGCGAAATTCACGCGGTTGCAGGTCGACGTCCTTGCCGCCGCGCGTGACCTTGCGGGACACGAGATCCATTTCGAGATCCGCAACCTTCAACGTCGTTTCCTTGCCCTTTGCGAGCGGCCTGCGCGAAAGCGCATTGATGCGCGCCAGCAGTTCCGAAAACGCGAACGGCTTGACGAGATAATCATCCCCGCCCGCGTCGAGGCCGTCGACGCGATCATCCACGCCGCCGAGTGCGGTCAGGAAGATCACCGGCGTCTGGCGGCCGGCCGAACGCAGCGACTTGACGATCGAGAGGCCGTCGAGGCCCGGCATCATGCGGTCGATGACGATAATGTCGTAATCGTCGGTCATGGCCAGCGCCGCGCCGTCCCTACCGTCGTTCACGTGATCGACCGTATGCCCTTCTTCCTCAAGTCCGTTCGAGACGTAGGCAGCGGTATCGGCGTCGTCTTCCAGAACCAGTATGCGCATGATGCTGCTCCGCCCGGCCGTGGGCTGACATTTGTCTACTAAAAGCTATGCCACGAAGCTTTCGATCGGATTGCCGGAGACTTACGGTTTCGTAATTTCGTCACTCTGAAGGTCGGGATCGGGCAAAGCAAGAGGGGCGGCCGATGGCCGCCCCTCTGAAAAACGCGCTCCGTTAATTCGCGATCAGACCGAATAGTACATGTCGTACTCGACCGGATGCGGCATCATCTCGTAGCGCATGTTCTCCTCCATGCGCAGCGCTATGTAGGCGTCGATCATGTCGTCATTCATGACGCCGCCCGCCTTGAGGAAAGTGCGATCCTTGTCGAGGCTGTCGAGTGCTTCGCGCAAGCTGCCGGCGACCGTCGGGATCTGCGCCAGTTCCGCCGGGGGAAGATCGTAGAGGTTCTTGTCCATCGCCGGGCCGGGATCGATCTTGTTCTGGATACCGTCGAGGCCAGCCATCAGCATCGCGGTGAAGGCGAAGTAGGGATTCGCGCCCGGATCCGGGAAGCGGACTTCGATGCGCTTTGCCTTCGGGCTCGAGACATGCGGGATACGGCACGACGCCGAACGGTTGCGCGCCGAGTAGGCGAGCAGCACCGGCGCTTCGTAACCTGGAACAAGCCGCTTGTAGGAGTTGGTCAGCGGGTTCGTGAAGGCGTTGATGGCCTTCGCGTGCTTCAGGATGCCGCCGATGTAGTAGAGGCACATCTGCGAGAGGTCGGCGTACTTGTCGCCGGCGAACATCGGCTGACTGCCCTTCCAGATCGACTGGTGGACGTGCATGCCCGAACCGTTGTCGCCGAAGATGGGCTTTGGCATGAACGTCGCGGTCTTGCCGTAGGCCTGCGCCACGTTGTGCACGACGTACTTATAGACCTGCATGTGGTCTGCCATCGTGATCATCGGGCCGAATTTCACGCCCAGCTCGTGCTGCGCGGCAGCGACCTCGTGATGGTGCTTTTCGACGACCACGCCCATCTCCGATAGCACGGAGAGCATCTCGGAGCGGATGTCCTGGCAGCTGTCGATAGGCGGAACGGGGAAGTAGCCGCCCTTGACGCGCGGACGGTGGCCGAGGTTACCCATCTCGATATCTGCGCCCGAGTTGGTCGGCAGTTCGCTCGAATCGACCTTGTAGCCGACCGAATACATGTCGGCCGAAAACTTCACGTCGTCGAAGATGAAGAACTCGGCTTCCGGACCGAAATAGACTTTGTCGCCGATCCCGAGCGACATCATGTAGGCCTCGGCCTTCTTGGCGATGGAGCGCGGATCGCGCTCGTAGGGCTGCCCGGTCGAGGGTTCCAGCACGTCGCAGAACAGCGCGACCGTCGTCTGCGCGAAGAATGGGTCGATGTGGGCCGACGTCGGATCCGGCATCAGAAGCATGTCGGATGCTTCGATCGATTTCCAGCCGGCGATCGACGAGCCATCGAATGCATAGCCGTCAGTGAAGACGCTGTCGTCGACGCAAGACACGTCGGCGGTGACGTGCTGCATCTTGCCTTTTGTGTCCGTGAAACGCAGGTCCACGAACTTGGCTTCCTTGTCCTTTATGAATTTGAGCACATCGCTGGCGTTCTTCATCTTCGCTCCCCTATCATTATGGTTTCTGGTCTTGCACGAATTGGCGCGACCGGAGACCGGCGCGCCCTCTCTCCGCAAGCTTCTGGACTATTCTTAGATGGCGTCCCGGCCGGACTCTCCGGTGCGAATGCGGATGGCTTCTTCGACCGACGAGATGAAGATTTTTCCATCTCCGATACGCCCGGTCTTGGCGGCCTTTTGGATGGCCTCGACGGCCTTGTCCAGAAGATCGTCGCTCAAAACCACTTCGATTTTCACCTTGGGCAGAAAGTCGACAACGTATTCCGCGCCGCGATAGAGTTCGGTGTGGCCCTTCTGGCGGCCAAAGCCTTTGGCCTCAATGACTGTTATTCCCTGCAATCCGATTTCCTGCAGTGCCTCCTTCACCTCGTCGAGCTTGAATGGCTTTATGATTGCTTCGATCTTTTTCATTGTGGCCCCATGACAAATGAGACCGGTCTGGCGTTTCTGCACCAAAGTCCGGTTAAGTTGCGTCGAGGCAAGCAGGCTGCGTGCCAGCACTAGAATGTCATTCTTAGCGTAGCGATCTCAGTAGCTTAGCCCATTGCGCCCGGCGAAGCAGCCGCCAAGGCGCCGTCACAGAGCACAAAAAGAAGGCAAATGGGTAGAAAAATGAGCGGTGCGAGCGATGAAATCATATGCATTCGCTCGCTGAATGTGCGCGCCCAATTTACTTTTACCCGCTGACCCTGATCCGGATGCCGCACGAACATGCATGAACTGCTGACTCCCACCGAAATGGCCGAGGCCGACAAACGCGCGATCGCCACCGGCGTCGCGGGCCTTACACTCATGGACAATGCGGGAAAAGCGGTCGCCGACGCGGCCGCCGCCATGGTGGCAGGCACCTCGCGCATCTGCGTTCTGGCAGGCCCGGGCAACAATGGCGGCGATGGTTTCGCCGCCGCGCTTCACCTGCGCAATCGCGGTTTTGACGTGCGCCTGCATCTGCTTGGCGACCGGCAGGCGCTGCGCGGCGATGCCGCCGAAATGGCGCGCCGCTGGCAGTTTGCCGTCCGGCCCGCCACGCCCGACGCGCTCCAGAGCATGCACCTCGTCGTGGACGCCCTTTTCGGTGCCGGCCTGTCGCGCCCGATCGAAGGTGACGCCGCCGAACTGGTGGCAGCGGTCAACGCCAGTGGAATACCTGTTCTTGCCGTTGACGTGCCGAGCGGGCTCGACGGTGCAAGCGGCGCGCCCCTGGGCCCTGTCATTCGTGCCCGCCGAACGGTGACGTTCGCACGCAAGAAGCCGGGTCACCTCTTGATGCCGGGCCGCATCCTGTGCGGCGAAGTTACGGTCGCCGATATCGGCATCACGCCCGACATCATCACCGATCTTGGCATCAAGACTTTCGAGAATTCGCCGCTGCTCTGGTCGCACGCATTTCCGTGGCCGCGCACGGACGGTCATAAATACAACCGTGGCCACGCCGTCGTCGTCTCTGGTCCGCCGTTCGCGAGTGGCGCTGCGCGGCTCGGCGCAGTTTCGGCCCTGCGCGCGGGCGCCGGGCTTGTAACGCTCATTGGCGCTACGGCCGCAACCGCGATCAATGCAGCGCACATGACCAGCGTGATGGTGCGCGATGTCTCAGGAAGTAAAGGACTGGCGGAGTTTTTGAGCGATGCCAGACGCAATGCCGTGCTGATCGGGCCCGGCGCGAGCGTCGGAAGCGAGACGGTCCGGGATGTGCTTGCCATCCTGAAGACCAAGGCGGCGGTCGTGCTCGACGCCGACGCGCTGACGTCGTTCGCAGGCCGCGAACAGCTCATTGTCGGCGAGGGCCACCGTATGGGATTCCTGGTGCGCGAGGAAGACGACGGCGAGGCTGCGCCCGAGCCGCTTTTCCTGGCGATCCGCACCCGCGGCGCCCCCGTGGTGCTGACGCCGCACGATGGCGAGTTCAAGAAATTGTTTGGCGACATGACGGGTTCGAAGCTCGAACGCGCCCGGCACGCCGCTAAACTTTCTGGCGCGATCGTTGTTTCAAAGGGTGCCGATACGGTCGTTGCCGCGCCCGATGGCCGAGCGGCAGTGAACTGCAATGCGCCACCCTGGCTTGCGACCGCCGGCAGCGGCGACGTTCTGGCGGGCACGATCACGGGGCTTCTCGCGCAGAACATGAGCGCCTTCGAAGCTGCGTGCGCGGGCGTTTGGCTGCATGGGGCGGCCGCGGCCATCTTCGGGCCCGGCCTCATTTCCGAAGACTTGCCCAAACGCCTGCCGGAAGTTCTACGCGTGCTGCACGACGCGCGCGTTGTGTGAATTCTAAGCGGAGCGCGCGGTCTGCTTCATCTCCGCATCGGTGCGCAGGAAGGCCGCGACATCAGGTGTGGGTTCCGGGCTCGCCGTTGTCACGCCCACCGACTTCATCAGCGTCGCCATCGCAACGAACGCGCCTTGCTTGCGATCGTATAGGCCGCCCTTGAACAGGGCCTGCGCGGCCGTCTGTCCCGATCGCGGCCCGCCCTCGATCACGAAAGTTTGCTCCATGACGACCATGGTTTCGTCCCAGCACACGATGCGGGTGTGCAGCGTGAATTTCTGGAACAACTCCAGTTCGCGCCGATAGCGGATAGCGACCGCGCTGGCGATCGGCGTCCAGCCTTCCTTGAGCACGGTGCGCCAAAGATCTGTGCGTAGCATGATATCGAGACGGCCAAGGTCCATGATGGTCAGATAGCGACCGTTGTTCATGTGGATCGACGGATCCAGATCGTGCGGCCAGACGCGGAAATTGAGAACCGAAAGGCCGCCCGGCGGTTCGATAGCAGCACGAAAGCGGCTTGTGATGAGAACCGCGAGCAGGCGCAGCCAGAGGTTCATTCGGATCATCCGATTTATGAAGGCGGGCATCGATAACCTACATTGACGTATGCGTCAATTGGCTGTGCGGTCACGCGTTGCGCGCTGCCCCTGTCCTGTCCAGAATGTTGCGTTAGAAGAAGACCTTCGAGTCGCCCGGTCATGGGCGCTCCACGAAATCCCCGAGGGGCGATGCGCAGCCTGGTGGCGACAGTTCTCTTGGCGACCCTGACGCTGGCTGCGGAAACCGGTCAGGCGCAGGAAACCGCCGCACCGCCAGCGGCGCCCTCTGACGCGTCCGCCGTTGCCGGCAACGAGGATGGCGCGCAGCAGCTCGTGCGCGGCAATGCCGAGCAGGCGGTGGCCGCCTATACCAACGCGCTCAAAGACACCGGCCTCGCCAATGACCGTCGTGCCACCGTTTTGAACGACCGCGCCGTCGCATACGCGCGCCTCGGGCGTTCCAAGGAAGCGCTCGCGGACTACAACAAGGCGGTCGAACTCTTTCCGGAATACCCCGCCGCCTACAACAATCGCGGCAACCTTTTATTGTCGCTTGGGCAGCCGAAGGAGGCCGTGAAGGACTTCGACCGCTCGATCCTGCTCGCGCCCTCCTACGCGGCAGCATACTCCAACCGCGCCAACGCCCGACTGGTTCTCGGCCAGCCCAACGATGCGCTCACCGACTTCACGAAGGCGATTGAGTTGATGCCGGCGAGCGCCGCCCCGCTCTCGGGCCGCGGACTTGCGTACCTCGCATCAGGCAAGCCGCACGCGGCAATTCGCGATTTTTCGCGCGCCGTGAACGCCGACGCGCGCTTCGCATCCGCTTATCGCAATCGTGCCGAGGCACGCATAGGCGTTGGCCAAAAGGAAGAGTCGATCGAAGATCTCTCGCGCGCCATCGCGTTCGACATGTCGAATGCCGAGCTCTATATCGCGCGCGGCTACGCCTATATGTCGGCGGCGAACGTCGCATCCGCCATCAAGGACTTCACGCGCGCGATCGAACTGGATGCCCGCTCCGCGCCGGCCTACGCCGCACGCGGTCTCGCCAATAGTTTGGCCGAGGCCTATGACGAAGCCTATGCCGACCTCAATCGCGCCCTCGAGATCGACCCGAGACTGGCTTCCGCGTTTGCGTTTCGCGCCTACGCCTACAAGCAGAATAATCAGCTCGATATCGCCAGTAAGGATGTCGAGACCGCACTGAAGCTGTCGTCCGATCTCCCCGAGGCCCTGTGGGTGCGCGGCGAGATATCCGAAGCGCGCGGAGAGGCCGATACCGCCGTTGCCGATTTGCGTAACGCGCTCGCCCGCAAGCCGAGCTGGCACTTGGCGCTCGAAGCCTTGAAGCGTCTTGGCGCCAGCCTGGACGACGGCAACGACCGCGTCGTCGAGGGGTTGGGAATCGATACCTGGCGTGTCGTCTTGCGCGAAGGCGCCTACTTCGCCGTCAATGACACGTGGCCGGAACTTCGCGTGCCGCTCGAAATGATGGGAGAGGGCAAACCTCAGCTGTTGTCCTGGGAAGTCAAGGAGCCGCCCTATGGCGCATACGGCATCCTAAAGTTTTCCGGCGGACAGGTTACCGGAAAGAACGGCCCCGAGGCGACTGAACTTGCCGCCGTCATCGATATCGAAGGCCGAAAGGTCATCGCCGTCCAACCCCACCGTCAAGGCGCGCGCGTCGCCGGCTGGACATGGGAGGAAGGCCGGCTCCAGGTCGCAAGCATCGACGGCGTAACGGACGAGTTTGCACTGCATACCGCCAAGCCGGCTCCGGCCAGCGCGCCATCTTCGGGATCGTCACGTCGAACCTATGCCAGCGAGTCGAGCGGCGCGACCTGGGCGCCATGGGATCAACCTCTCGGAATGCCTTCCTCTGCGCGCGAGCCGCGACCGCAGAAGAAATACAAACAAAAGCCTAAGACGCTCTTCCAGCTTCTCTTCAACTGACACAGCTGCTGCCACCGTGCGCCGCGCGTGCCACGATGTCCGCACTGGCGAGAGCCTATCCGTGCCTGCCGTTGGATCGCCGCCGGTGCGCGGCATGAGGAACGATGACACGCAGCACTCCGGTCATACTGTGGTTCAGGAACGATCTGCGCCTGGCTGACAACAAAGCCCTGCAGTCCGCTATCTCATCTCGCGCGCCGGTTATTCCTCTCTACGTGCTCGATCACAACACGCCCGGCCGCTGGTCACGGGGCGGCGCGTCGAACTGGTGGCTGGCGCACAGCCTCACGTCTCTCGCCGCCGACTTGGAAGCGCGCGGTGCTCGCCTTGTGCTGCGCCGCGGTCCGGCCGAAGACGTACTTGCCGAACTGATCTCGCAGACGAAAGCGACGGCGATCTACTGCAGCCGCTGCTATGAACCTTGGGCAGCTGAACAGGAACGGGCGCTCCACGCGCGTTTCGCGGCCGATGGCGTTTCTTTTAAGCGTTTCGCCGGCCATCTGTTGCGCGAGCCCGAGGACGTTCGCACGAAAGCGAACGACCCCTTCAAAGTCTACACGCCGTTCTGGCGGGCACTCTCGCAAGGCTTCGTCCCGGCGGATCCGCTTTCCGCACCACGCAAGATCTCCGTTCCTGAAAGTCTGCCGGCAAGCGACGATCTCTCGTCCTGGCGATTGCTGCCGACCAAACCCGACTGGGCGGGTGGGCTGCGCGAGAACTGGCGGCCAGGCGAGGCAGGCGCCCGTGCGCGACTGAAGACGTTCGTAACAGGTGCCCTCGCGACCTACGCAGATAATCGCAATCGCCCAGGCATCGCCGGCACATCACGCCTGTCGCCGCACCTGGCATTTGGCGAGATTACGCCTGCCGCGTGTTGGCACGCGGCGACCCATGCGTCGGCCGCGAACAGGGGCCTTGATAAGGGCTGCGAAACCTTTCTGAAGGAACTCGCGTGGCGGGAGTTCTCCTACGCGCTCCTCCACAATTGGCCGACACTCCCCGAAGCACCATTCAACGCCAGCTTCGCGGCATTTCCCTGGCTGGTGAACAAGGATCACTTAAAGGCTTGGCAACGTGGGTTGACCGGTTACCCGATCGTTGACGCGGGTATGCGGGAGCTTTGGCATACGGGCTACATGCACAACCGCGTTCGCATGATCGCCGCGTCGTTCCTGATCAAGCATCTCTTAATCCCTTGGCAGGACGGCGAGGCGTGGTTTTGGGATACGCTTGTAGATGCCGACCTCGCGAACAATGCCGCAAGCTGGCAGTGGGTCGCGGGATCAGGCGCCGACGCTGCCCCCTATTTCCGCATTTTCAACCCGATCCTTCAGGGCCGGAAATTTGATCCCGACGGTGCCTACGTGCGCAAGTGGGTGCCGGAAATCGCAGGCCTGCCGGACAATGTGCTGCACGCACCCTGGGAAGCTGGCGAGCACGAACTTAGACACGCGAACATCATGCTTGGCCGAACGTATCCGATGCCGCTCGTTGAACATGGTGCAGCACGAGCGCGGGCCTTGCGCGCGTACGAAGCGATCAAGCGATAAAATCCGCGAACTGACGAACTTAATCGTAAGTTGCCAAGGGCGCGAACATTGAGTTTACGGCAAGTTGCCGAAGGGTCTCAACAACCTAAAAAAGATTCGCCTTGTTAACCCAGCGGCATAAATCGTCGTATTACTGTCACTTGGAATATTCGTTTCGTGCCCGGAGTTGCTTTATGTCGCGTATGCATTTTGTTGCTGTTGCCGCTCTTTCAGCGCTCCCGGCGGGAGCAGCTTCGGCAAACACAACGACATCCACCGTCGCCGTCGCAGAGACCCATGCTACGGCTTCTGAAGCGACAGCCGCGGAAGCAAAGCCTGAGCCCGCACCGGCAGAGCCTGCAAAACCGGTTGTCGTCGCCGAACCGGACCCGACATTGATCGTACGCATCGATCTCTCGACGCAGACCATGTCGGTATCGTCGAACGGTGTTCCTCAATACACGTGGCCGATCTCGTCGGGCACCGCCAGCCATCCGACACCGCGCGGCACCTTCCGTCCGCAGTGGACTGCAAAGATGTGGTACTCGCGCAAGTATGATCTGGCGCCGATGCCCCACGCCGTCTTCATCAATGGCGGTGTCGCCGTGCACGGCACCGGCCATGTTGGCGCGCTCGGCCGGCCGGCATCGCACGGTTGCATTCGCCTTGCGCCCGGCAACGCCAAGACCTTTTACAATCTCGTGCAGCGCCACGGTCTGAGAAAGACGAAGGTGTCAGTTTACGGCACGCCGAAATGGCGCGAGCCCGCAGTGGCGAGCCGCGCGGTACCAAACAAATATGCGTCTAACGGCGGCTCTTCTTGGTTCTGGGGTGACTGGAGCGATTCAAACTCGGCCTACTCGCCCAACTTCATCAACAACAAGAAGAACAAAAAATACGCGGTGCCGCCGTCGAAGTTCTACGGCAAGAAGACCGCCAAGCGCGCCAAGCCGTACGGTTATGGTTCGAACTGGTAGGCCCAGAGTTAAAAAGGGAAGGGCTTAAAACGGATTCCACGTCGCGCGTTCCGTAAAGCGCACGTACCCCAGGTTGGCGCCGAGCCGTAATCCGAGTCCTGAACGGATCGGCGCCATCAGCACTTCGCCGCCCTTGAGCAGCGTGATGCCGACACCGCCGACAAAGAACGCCGAACCGTCGATGCCGGTATAGCTGCGATAGAGATCCTTCGGGTCGTGCAGCCTGTAGATCAGGAACATCGTGCGTCCGCCCGATGCGCCAAAATCAGTGCCGACGGATGGTCCGTGCCAGAATACCTTTCGCGTGTCAGAGTTGTGCCGCAAGTAAAGCGTGCCCTGACCGTAGCGGAGCCCCGCCAGGAACGCCCCGCCGCCTTCCGTGCCGAGAACGTATGCGGTTGGCCGTCCCGATTTCTGGAAAGCATGCTCGATGACGCTGGCTAGGCTGGTTGAAACCGTACCGAAGAAACCGCGCGTGGCCTCTCGAATTTCATCGATCGAATAACCGTCGCTGTTGTCGGGGACTTGCGTGATATCGACCGGGGGCATCGCGGTATCGGGGAGGGGCGGAATATAAGCATCATTCGGTTTAGCGATTTCCGCTTGGCGCTCCTTTGAAGGGGCCGACTCGGCAGGAGTTGCGGCCGCGGCCGGCGCGGGAACGTCCTTGCGTTCCTTCGGTGCCGGTGGCGCCGGCTTTTCTTCCGCAGGCTCTGATTTGGCGATCTTCGGTGCTTTCGCCGGCGGGGCCGCCTTGCCTTCCGCCTCGGCGATCTTGCCGTCGAGTCGGGACAGCATGTAGTCGGATTTCGTCTTGATGACCGACAGCAGCTCAGTGGCGGCGATCTTTACCTCGTCGAGCTTGGCACAATCCGGCTGCGCGCCCTCCGGCACGCGTCCGAGCGTATCGACCTTCAGGATCAATTCGCTGCTGCGCGCGTCGAGCTTCTCCAGCGTGGCATCCTGGATCGCATCGAGCGCCGCGTTCTCGTATTCGGCTTCCCCGAGCTTCGTCACTTGTCCGTAGCGCCGTATGCGCTCCTGGAGCTTGGACTGGGTCTCCAGCGTGAAGCTTCGCAAACCTGCGCCAGACGCGTCGACCGCGGCCGCAAAGTCGGCGGCCGTGCATGTCGCCGCTGCCATGGCTTGCGGCGAACCGACGGCAACCAGCGCTGCGACGGCGATGGAGAGAAGGCGGCGAACGGTCAAAGCTTTTTTCTCCAGACTGATGCCTTGGCGTAAGTCGCCGACGCGATTCATTATGCGAGCGTTTCTCACGCCCGTGGCGATTTGGCGACCAATCGTGCCATGAACCTCGAGCGATCTACCAGGATGCGCACGTGTGTGCCGCTCCCGATTTTTTCCTTATCGTCGCGGGCGTCCACGCTGAACGTCAGCTTGCGACCCTCGACCGCGGTGAGCGTTGCGGTTGCCGTCACTGTAAGGCCTTCCGGCGTCGGCGCGCTGTGTGAGACGTCGAGATGCGTCCCGAGCGTGACAAACTCTTCCGGCAGCAGGGCTTCGACGCAATCGACAGCGGCAGCCTCCATCAACGCGACGAGCATCGGCGAGGCGAACACACGCACCGTTCCGCTGCCCACCTGGGTCGCGAGCTTGTCTTCCGTCACGACCGTGCGCGCCGTCCCGGTAAGCCCAGACTTCAGCGCCGAAAAGTCCGCCATAAACGTCTCCTTTTTTGCGCCAATACACGGCCCCGGGGTCACATTTGCAATCAGCGATTATGGTCCTAGGCTGCCGTTTACCATGTCGGCGCAGGAACGGCGGACCTGATAGCGCCGTCCGCTTGGAATGGATGAAGCGCTTGAATAGGGGAAACTTGCGATGAGCCAGGTCCGGCGCGGCACTTGGCGAATTTCTCCAGCCGACCGAAGAGCTGTGCCATCAGCGCGAGCGCCGAAGCGATGATCGATTTCGCACACCGCCGGCCCTTTGTCGTGATCGCGGCCATCGTCGTGTTCGCGGCAGTCGCGCTATTTGCAATGGGCCGGTTGCCGATCTGCGCCTGCGGCACGATCATGCTCTGGCACGGCGACGTCAACAGTTCGGAAAATTCCCAGCATCTGACCGACTGGTACACGTTTTCCCACATCCTCCACGGCTTCATCTTCTACGCTTTGATGTGGTGGCTGCGACCTGACTGGAACGTGGCGTCAAGATTGGTCGCAGCAGTCGCCATCGAATCCGCGTGGGAACTCGCAGAGAATTCGCCGATGATCATAGATCGCTATCGTACCGCGACGATCGCGCTCGACTACTACGGAGACAGCATCGTCAATTCGATCGCCGATATCGGCGCCATGATGCTGGGCTTCGCCATCGCGGCCGTTGCGCCCGTTTGGGCTGTCGTCGCCTTTGCCTTCGTGAGCGAAGCGGGCATGGCCCACATGATCCGCGATAACCTAACGCTCAACATCATCATGCTTCTGCACCCGATTGAAGCCATAAGGACCTGGCAGGCGGCCGGTGCAGGCTAGCGCGCGTCAGTGTTTCGGCGGATCAATGAGGCCCGGAACCGCCGAGCCGCCGGGGCCGATCTCTGCGACCGCCGATGAACAGCTCTTGTCCATGATGACTTTGCACTCGTTGGGGTCCTGCTGCCGGACGCAGTTGCGCACCGCGATCCAGGCATCCAGAGTTTTCGCCGTTTGCGACTTGAACGTCGCCAGATCGTCACCGGTGAAGGATTTGCCAAGGTCACTTGCGCGTTCAGTCGCCGTCCAGCCGGGACAAATCTCGACGGCGCCGAGCGCCTGCCCGTAGCGGGCTCCGGCCTGTGCCGGCGTGAGCGGAGCGTGCGAGCCTGCCCACGCCGCGAGCGGCACGAGCAGCGCATATGCCATGACCACAGCCGGAGTTGAAAACCGCTTCATCCCTGTCGCCCTCGCGACCGCAGGTCCGTTGCTTGAACGGGCGCGGCAGTCAGCTGTTCACGAAACGAACCAATCCTGGCTGCTCAGGAGAACAGCCAGAGCACGAGCGACAGAACGATGGACAGCACGACAGACGTTGTCACCGGAAAATAGAACCGGAAATTTCCGTTCGGGCTCTCGTATTTGATGTCGCCCGGCAGCAGCGCATACACGGGCTTCTCTTCATTGGGCGTGCCAGCATCATTCTTGTCCGCCAGATAGGCCAGGGCCCCTAGTGTCAACAAGATCACGAGTGCCATCAGGATTAGGCTGCCCATGAGGCGAAGCTATCACAAAGCTTCGCCGCATCAAGCTGTCGAACCGCGCTTTAGCGCTTCAGTCCGCGATCCCGCTGCCAGGACAGGAAGGTCGCGGTCACGAATGCCGTCAGCACCATCGTGCCGAGAATGGCCGGCTGAGTGATGAAGTGCATCCAGACATCGAAGCCGTTGAGCCAGCCACCGCGGCCGGTCAGCACGTTGTTAAGAACGAGAATGGCGAGCGCGATGAATGCGGTGACACCCGTTGCCATGAGAGCTTCCAGAAAACGCTTGGTCATCTTCGGCATCGAAATGGCGTTGCGGCCGATGGCGAACTGCGTGCGGTCTGACGTCGTCATCGGCAATTGCTCCCTCGCTCAATTCAGCGCGCGCAGGCGGCGCGACTATTTAATCTCCCTCTGTAACAGATTCGCCCGATCTTCGTGGCGCTGGCGAGGCGGCCAATTGGGCGGTAATCGTCACGATGAGGCTTTGCGTAGGCTCAGCCGCCGCTCTCCTTCTTGTTCTTAAGGCGGCTGACCCGAGCCTGCCGCTTGGTTGCGAGCGCGAGCCAACGGCGACAGCTGGTCAAAGAGAGATCGCACGCAACCGCGATTCGCGGCGCCGCTTTGGGGCCCTTGCCCACGGCCCCGGCGGCGCGCACCGCCGCATCCGAGGGTTCCAGGCCCGCCACCGTTCTGTGGTCGGTTGAGATATCACGGGCCGCGCGGCGAATGAGATCCTCCGCCGTCATGCGCGACATGAAGGGATTGGCGCCGATCACCGTTGCGCCAAGGAGTGTCGCGACCGGGGTTTCGGATTTGGCGCCAAGCACGCGGATGGCGCCGCCAGGCCCGACAAGAAATGCAAGGCGCAGATGTGGGAAGGTCGCCTTGTGACCGTTGGCGACCAGAAAGGCGGCATTGTCCTCGCTGTAAATGCGCGCCGCTCGCCGCGCCAGCGCCATATCCGTTCGCAGCCTGAGCACCTCGTGCGCTTTCAGGTCTTTGGTCTCGTCGCTAAAGTGTTTGTTGGCGATTTGCAGCCAGGTCGATGCGATGAATTGAAATGGCCCGATCGCGGTTGACTTGGGGTTTTTCGCAAAGGCCTTGCCGCCAGACTCCGCCATCATAAGGCGATCCAGAAATTGATCGAAGGTGATGTCGCCCTCGATTTGCACCGCAGCGGCGCGCGGTGCGCTTGCGCCCGGATTTCGCACGTTTTCCGCGCCCGTGAGCGTTGACGCCGCCGCCAGCACAAGTGCAACGATATTGGGCGTGAGCGGTGTCACACGCGTTCTCCGGGTGAATAACTCACCGGCGACAACCTACGTTCCGTGCACGTTGTTGCCAACCCGCGTCGCATCTTCCAGTTGTCACAACATTTTTCCCGTTTCAGCGTCCTTTGTAGTTGGCGCCTGAATTTCCCAAATTTGCCACAGGATTTCGGCAAAACGATTCCTCTTGGAGGCCCACCCATGCTGTTGAAAATTTTCTCTGCGATCGTAGCGGTCGTCGCGCTGTTTCTGGGTTACGTCGCGTTTCAGCCCGCGGTCGGCACAATCTCGCGTTCGCTGACGATCCCCGCACCGCCCGAACAGGTTTTCCCGCACGTGAATGAACTCAAGAAGTGGGAGGCGTGGTCGCCTTGGGCGAAGCTTGACCCCTATGCCAAGGCAACCTTTGAAGGCCCCGACACCGGAGTGGGTTCGGCCATGTCGTGGGCGGGCAACAGCGAAGTCGGCGAAGGCAAGATGACCATTGTCGAGAGCGACCCTGCCAAGCGCGTCAAGTACAGAATTGATTTCATCAAGCCGTTCACAAACACCAGCGACGCAGATTTCCAATTTGAACCAGAAGGTAGCGGCACCAAGGTCACGTGGACAATGACGGGCGAAAGGCCGTTTTTCGCTCGCGCCATGTGCATCCTTTTCCAGGCCGACAAGATGGTCGGCGAAACATTCGAAAAAGGCTTGGCCAGCCTCTCCGCCGTCTCAAGCGCTAAGCCCGGCTGAGGCTACCGACGGCCACTTCCGGCAACGCGTGTTGGCTGGCTGCGGCCGCGCCTCGGAATTTCTGTGGTTTTGAGGCGCGGCATGGTGCCATCTGCCACCCCATGGCGCTTGATCGCTGTAAGATGGTGCGATGCGCAAAGGCATGACCAGCGATGGCTGAAAGCGTCGAAAACGCGACGGTGCTGCTTGCCGATGCCGGCGAAGCGGCGTTGTCGCGTCTCGCCGAACGCGATCGGGTCATCTGGGCGGGCCTCGGATTCGCGGTGCTGCTGCACGCCTCGTTCCTGCTCGGAATGATAAGGCTGCCTCAGCGCGAGGTCGGCGACAAGGACGGCAGTACGGAAGCGCTGGCGGTGTCGCTGATAACCGAAGCGGAATTTCTCGAGCAGAACTCGGCGCCGCCCACGCCGCAGGCCGCTCCGGGCAAACCTGCTGAGCGCATCGCGCCGCAGCCGCCGCAACCGGCGCCGCCGCCACAACCGCCTCAACCGCCGGAACAGGCCACAAAACCGACGCCGCCAGCGCCGCCGGTGGAACCTCCGCAAGCCGAACCGGCAGAACGCCCACCGGAAGAAACGCCGCAAAAAACCGAAACCAAACCGTCGACAGCCATCACCGCGCTCGAAGGCGATGGGCTGTTGTCGCTCGAGCCCAAGCCCGAGCCAAAGCCGCGCGAGACCAAGGAAGCCAAACCGGTACAGAAGCCGCCGCAGCAGAAGGTCGCGAGGCTCGAGCCGCCGCCGACGCCGTCGCAAAGCTTTAGCGCGCCGCCGATTGCTGGCGGCGGTCGTTCGGGATCGTTTGCGCGACCGCCCGGCATCACGAAATCGGGCTGGAACGACGCCTTCGCCCGCGCCGTGATCCGCGCGCTTCAAATGACCATGCCGCAGATGCGCGCGCTCGGCCGCGTGACCGTGCGCATACTGCTCGACAACAATGGCAACGTCAGCCAGATCCAGCTCGTGAAGCCGTCGCCGGACTCCAATCTCAACCAATCCGTCGTCTTCGCGGCTCGCCAGACGAGCTATCCGATCCCGCCGGGTGGCGCGACGGTCGCCGACCGCACGTTTCTCGTGACCTACATCTACAATTAGCCGCGCGGCCCACCGGCTGTGCGCGCGGTCGCGAAACTTGCTAACACTGCGGAAGTGACCAAGCCACGGGCCGGCACATGACCGCAACGCACGACGTCACCAACCAATCGCCGCCCTTCGAGGACGTGAATCTCTTTTCGTCCGACGCGGTGCTGCGCGACGCCGTCCGACGCGAGAACGCGGATGACGCGTGCGGCCTTGAAGCCTTCGGAGCGATTGCAGGGAGCAAGGCGTCATTCACGGCAGGCAGGCTCGCCAACGAAAATCCGCCGCGACTTAAAACGCACGATCGCCAGGGACGTCGCATCGACGTCGTTGAGTTTCATCCTGCCTATCACGCGTTGATGCAGGCAAGCGCGGCCGAGCGCCTGCACTTCGGAACCTGGATAGAATCCAGCGGCGCCAGCAACGCCGAGCGGCACGCCAACGCGTCTCGCGCCGCCCGCTTCTATATGGCTGCCCAGATGGAAGCCGGCCATTGCTGTCCCATCACGATGACGAACGCGGCCGTCCCAACGCTTGCACTGCAGCCCGAACTCGCCGCCACGTGGCTGCCGCGGATCAAAGTCGCGGGCTACGACGAACGTTTTTTACCGTCGGACAAGAAACGCGCCGTCACCTTCGGCATGGGCATGACGGAAAAGCAGGGTGGAACCGACGTTCGCGCGAATACCACCCGCGCTGTACCGGCAGGACCAGGTGGGCCAGGGAGCGAATACATTCTGACCGGACACAAGTGGTTCATGTCCGCGCCCATGTCGGATGCATTCCTCGTACTCGCTCAGGCCCCGGGAGGCTTGTCGTGCTTTCTGCTGCCCCGTTTTCTCCCAGACGGAACGGTCAACAAGCTCGTCCTGCAAAGGCTGAAGGACAAACTCGGCAACCACTCAAACGCATCGTCCG
>CADECN010000011.1 GCA_902825785.1 uncultured Hyphomicrobium sp.
CTCCTTTCGGATAAATCGCTATTCCTTTTGGCTCCACGCCCACTTGCACACGTCGGACAATCTTGCCATTTCAAAGCGCAACAATGCTGACGAGGTTGTCGTCTTCGTTAGTTGTGAGAAGGTACGTTTCGTCAGTCGATAGGGCTACTTGTTCAGGGTCTGGTAAGTCTGCAAACAACCCAATCTGATGCCCGGTGTTTGGATCAAAAACCTGAACGACATGATCATCGCTCGAGCATACAAAAAGTTTGGAACCATCTCGCGAAAGCGCGATGCCGCGCGGGCGCTTTCCGACACTAAACGTTCTCGCCACCTGCAAAGACTTAGTGTCGATTACAGAAACGGTGTTGTCCTTTTCATTGGTAATGAAGACCTCGTGGGCCTGGACGCTTGCGAGTTGCGCGAGCGCAAGGAGCCACAAGCCGCCTAGAAGACCGCGACCCATATTTGATCCTTTTTCGAGGTCAAAATTATTCAGACGCTGGCCGACTATGTTGCTTCACGGCGGTGGCAAAGGCCCCTGGAAGTCGAGCGAAAGAGATTTGATGTATGCAACGAGCTTCCAGATTTCATCGTCCGACATGGAGCCACCCCAAGGTGGCATAACGTTGGCTCCCCGAATCCGGCCGTTAGTAATGACGTCGTGAATGGTCTCTGGCTTCCAACCTGTTCGCTCGGTGAACGATTTGACTTTTCCACCTTGCCCTTTTGATCCGTGGCAATAGGTACAAGCGGAATTGAACTTTTCCATTCCGTCGTTGATCCAGTCGGATCGGCGGAGTTCCTCAGCCGTGTATGTCTTGCCGCTATTCCCATCGGCGGCAGTGGCAGGGTAGCAGTAGAAAAACGCGCTCGCGACCGTCCACAATGCCAGTACCGATCGGATAGATCTTGATGAATGAGTGCGGATTTGCGTTTCGGTCATTTGATTGGCTCGACTTAAATTGAGGTTGGGTGGGGGCGGCATAGGCCGCCGCCCCCAACGACGTGGCTTGCTCTATTCAACGGTGAAGGCAATTACTACAGCGCCACCACGGACGTTTTTAAAGTCCTTCCAGACGGTGGAGCCAAAGCCAGGAAACAGTGCACCGAAGCCGCTCGGAACAACGATGTACTGTTTGCCGCCGGCCATGTAGCTAACAATTCCCGCGCGGATACCGGAACCGGTTTGGAAATTCCACAACGCTTTCCCGTTCGCGGCGTCGTAGGCGTGTACGAAGCCTTCGCTGTCGCCATTGAAAACCAAGTCGCCGGCAGTTGAAAGGACAGGGCTCAGGCTAGGGTTCTTATAGTCGACGCGCCATGATAGTTTTCCGGTGATAGGATCAAACGCCTTCAAATAAGCGGCGGGATCCTTTCCAGGTGGCGCAACGATGTCGAGTTCTTTCGTGCCGAAATAAGGTTGCGAGAACGCTAGCTTATCGACCTCCATTTTGCCCGACTTGACCCAATTGCAAGCCTCATGGCCGGTGCTGTACCAGAGGCCCGTTTTTGGGCTGTAGGAGCCGCCGTTCATGCTTCTTGCGCCCAACAGGCTGGGGCAGAATAGCTTTTTCTCGGTTTCGTTAGGTTCGTTGCGCGTTCCAAGCTTTCCGGTTTTTGGATCTATCTTGTCTACCCAGTTCACGTTTTCGGCAAATTGCCAAACGTTGACAACCGATCCGTCCGATTTGTTCAGTACCGTGACGAACCCACCCTTATTGAGATGGAACATCACGTCCTTGCCATCATGCTTTATGGATACGAGTTCATTTTGCGAATCGTAGTCCCACACATCATGCGGCACTTCTTGATGGTGCCAGACCAAATGACCAGTCTTGGGCTCTAGTGCAATTACGGATGCGGTATAAAGATTGTTGCCCGGACGGCTGGGACCGTGCATGTCCGGCGCGGGGTTAGAGGTACCAACGTAGTAAAGCTTGGTGTTCGGATCGTATTGTCCTGGCATCCAAGCGCCGCCTCCGCCGACCTTTCGAGAATCTGGTGCCCAGCTTTCGGGATCGTCTCTCAGAACCTCGAACGTCCACAACAGTTTGCCATCCTGCAAATCGACCCCGTAGATCTGGCCCCTTTGCGCTAGGTCACCGCCAGTTTTTCCGATGATGGCTACGCCATCGGCGATCGTCGGTGGAGATGTGAAATTGCAGCCGTGGCAGTCCTTGGGCTGAGTCAACTGAACTTGCCAAGCCTCGCTGCCCGTCTTTTGATCGAGCGCCATCAAGCGACCGTCGGACGTTCCGAAAATAACTTTGCCCGCGCCGACCGAAACGCCCCGGTTATAGGGAGAGAAGATCGATTTCAACGCGTCTGCGTCAAGTTCCGTCGTGAACTGCCAAATCTGCTGACCGGTCGCGGCATCAATGGCGAACACGCGGTTATTCGAACCGCTGTAATACATGATCCCATCGACCACGATGGGAGTGGCCTGAATGCCTGCGGAAATGTCGCCGGGCTGATGCATCCAGGCGACCTTCAACTTCGAGACGTTCGATTTGTTGATCTGATCTAGCGGGCTATAACGCCAAGCTCGATAGTCTCCATTGAATTCTGTCCAATTGCCGTCCGTACCTTGCGCTTGCACTGCGGGAGTGCACGCCAGCACCCCCAGGGCGGCGCCAAGCGCGAGCCCAAATCCGTACCTCATTGCAGTTTTCCTCCGAAGTTTTTCTTTAAGTTTGCTTGCTGCGGTTCGCTTCGTTCGGGACACCTCTCCGCTCACCCGTAGCGCTGTCCGCGCCACCCAACGAGCAACAGCCGTGCCACTCTAAGAGAGCATCCGAAGTAAGTGATTATAGTATAATCAGGCAAAAATAGACGCCGTCAACCTTGGCGCCATGATGCTAAAGTTCAGGTCCCTAGAAACAAATAATTTCATTGAATGTCATTGACATAAACAAAAACTGCTCGCGCGACTAGCCGTCGTTAGTGCAAGAATTATTATTGCCGAATATATTCAAAACGCCCTACGGCACGTTGCGCATTGGTGGGTTGCGTATGAGTTTCGGCCGCCGCAGGAAGGAATTTCGGACGCTAAGATCGGACATTTTCCCACAAAACAGATAGCATTTTAGGAGTGAGATAAGAACACTTCTTCCTACCGCAGGAAGGAATTTCGGACCGCAATCCGACACTCCTTTCGCGGTGAGTTCGTCGAGGTGAATTGGCCTCGATCACTTCCGGGGATTGCGCAGAACAGCGCTTGAAGAATTTCAGCCCGCTGACGCGGCCAGGCCAACCGGATCAAGAATGGGACACCCAACGCGCCGGCATTATTGGATTCCTCCGTGTGCGCAGTACCAGCGCCTAGTTTGAATCCACCGCCTTCACAGGCATACTTGATACCTGCGCTCCGAACATAATCGGACACTCGCGAAGCAGGTCCGGCAAAACCTGCAATGGTGGGAGCATCGTCTCGCACAGAGTTTGTACGCACACCGGCGCAGGTCACCGGCGATGCCAAACCCGATCGATCGCGCTTTGGGAAGGACTGTCATGCCGGCTGCTTAGCAAGCTATCTGCCGAGTCCATGTAGAGAGCAGGGGTATATTCGGCCTTCCCAACCGGGGGAAATTTGGTCACTTCAGCTCTCGACAATGTGAGATGCCAAAGTCTGTCGCCTCGTCGACGACATAGACATCGCTTGCTGCCGATCGTCAAAGCAGTAGAGCCGATGGCTAGCCAACCCGGAGATGACCGGCCAATCGCGACTGAGTTCGGTCTGTTGTGGCAGGATCGGCGTAACTCAAAACAGCTCCGCCGAAGCTTTGCGCTGCAAATTCGGCAGAAAAATCGTGTGTTTCCTCGTCTCTGTCCAAACATCGGCGACACGAGTTGCAGCAAAGTCGGTTTTGCGAACCCAGCCGCGTGAAGTGGCGATCGAGCGCGTTCGATTTTCAAACTCCAATCCCGACCGATATTCATTCGCTCTCGTCGCGCGGAGACGCTTTCTCCGCTTGTAATACAGCATCTCCGAACAAAAAAAATTCACCGCTTCCGCGTGTTCGCGCCGACTGAGTTCGCTTTGGCAATTGTTGCCATAACAAACGAATTACGCAGCGTTTTTCAAATAACGCGCGCCGCCCATTGCGTCGAACGCTACGTAGATCTCGCGGTCCTCCTGAAACCCCGCCGCCGCGCGCAACCTGCTCATGGCACGACAGTTGCTGGAAAGCCGCGCATCTTCATGGCGCTGGTCGGTTTCCCCGACTATGTCAAAAAGTGCGCACAAGTCGAAAATAGCGGATACGAAGGATTTGTCTTTCGCAAGAATAAATTCAGTTTCGACGTCACGGTCGCCAACAAAAAACGGGAGGAAAAAATGACCTATTATTCAGAGGAACGGCATGGTCCGCATTATTACTTTGATTTGGGCGCTTTTGAGCTGGAAAGCGGAATAACTCTGCCGAACGCTAAATTGGCCTACAAAACATTCGGATCACTAAACCAGAATAAGGACAATGCGATCCTGTTCCCCCACATGTGGTCGGGAACCTCAAAGGCCATGGAAATCTTCCTCGGCAGCGGTCGGCCGCTCGACCCGGATAAGTATTTCATCATCCTGCCGGGGCAGTTTGCCAATGGGTTCTCGTCATCTCCGAGCAATACGCCGCCTCCTTTCAATGGAGGCAATTTCCCCCATGTGAATATTGGAGACGACGTCAGAGCTCAGCATCGACTTGTCACGGAACTGTTCGGGATCAAGCGCCTGGAGCTTGTGCTCGGCTGGTCGATGGGAGCGGAGCAGACCTATGAATGGGCCGTGCGCTTTCCAGAGATGGTAAAGCGGGCTCTTCCGTTCGCGGGAACCGCACGCACGACGCCGCACGACTACATTTTTGTCCGGTCGCACGAAGATGCGATCAAATCCGATCCGGCATGGAACAATGGCTTCTATAAAGATCAATCTGATGTGCACTTAGGGCTTCGGCGTCACGCACAGACATGGTCGGTCATGGGCCTCTGCCCCGATTTTTACAATCTAGAGGCTTGGCGCGATGTGGGATATTCATCGCTCGAGGATTTCTTGACCCGGTTCTGGGAGGGCTATTTTGCCCCGATGGATCCCAACAATCTTATTTGGATGGGTTGGAAATGGCGACACGGCGATGTCAGCCGGCATACCGGTGGCAATCTTGCCGCTGCCCTTGGGCGAATTAAGGCGCGCACACTAGTGGTCGCCTTCTCGGGCGATATGTTCTTCCCTCCCGCCGACATCGAGGCGGAGCAGAAGCTCATTCCAAACAGTCGTTACCGGGAAGTCAAAAGTCTTTGGGCGCATTTTGCAATGTTCTGCATTGCAAAGTCCGATCAGGAGCAAATTGACTCCTGCATTCGAGATCTTCTGCAAGAGGCTGTTGCTTAGAGCGACTTGGACAGGCGTCGTCCGTGCAGGCATCGCCCCTCGGAGCAAAGGAACATGCGTTCATGAACATGATCGAAACGATCGACGGCGTATTGAACCGCGCTGTTGCCGGTAAAGGTGGACGGCCAGGTGCACCAGGCGTCGTTGCCGTGGCCGCAACGCGGGACAAGCTCATCTATCAAGGAGCGTCTGGCGTACGCTGCCTTTCGAGCGGAATACCGATGACGCCCGATACCGTGCTGGCTTTGATGTCATGCACCAAGGGCATCACCGGAACAGCCATGATGCAGCTGGTGGAAGCGGGCGACGTCAATCTCGACGATCCGGCGAAAACGTATGTTCCGGAAATTGGCGAGATCCGCGTTCTTGACGGTTTCGACGCGGACGGAGAGCCCAGAGTACGTCGGCCCAACGTTGATATTACGATCCGGCACTTGATGTTGCATACGGCCGGCTTCGGCTACGATTTTTTCAACTACGATCTCGTCAAGTTTGGGCAGGCGATGAATATCCCGAGCGTCGTTACGGCCACCATGGCCTCACTGCGCTCCGTACTTCTCTTCGATCCTGGGACAAGGTGGGAATACGGTACGAACATCGATTGGGTCGGCAAGGTTCTGGAGGCTGTCCTACGGAAGCGCCTCGGAGACATTTTGCGTGAACGAGTGTTGGATCCGCTTGGTATGACCGAGACGGGTTACAAGCTAACCCCTTCAATGCTAGCCCGCCGAGCGACCATCCATCAACGCGAAGATGGCGCCATGACCCCAATGCCTGAGTTTGTTCTGCCGCAAGAGCCCGAGCAACACATGGGCGGCCACTTCCTCTATGGTCCCGCAACCGACTACATCAAATTCATCCAGATGATTTTGAATGATGGAAGCGGACCGCGTGGCCGGTTGCTGACAAAAGCCACCGTTGATTTTATGACGACCAACGGACTTGCCAATCTAAAGGTGACGCGCTTGCCCGGTGCGATCCCAAGCCTTTCGCTTGATGCGGAGTTCTTTCCCGGAATGCCCAAATCGTGGGGATTCACTTGGATGATTAACGATCTGGACGCTCCGACAGGGCGACCAGCCGGTGCCGTCGCTTGGGCGGGCTTGGCCAATACTTATTATTGGATCGATAGAAAGAATGGAGTTGGGGGCTTCTGGGGAAGTCAGATTTTGCCGTTCGTGGATGAAGCATCGACGAATGGGTACTTGGAGTTCGAAACGGCTGTTTATTCCCGTTTGAATCGACAGGCGTAACGGCACTCAGCTTAGCTGAACCGAGCCAGCTTGGTCTGCTTAGCCGCGTCGTTGCCAAGCAATCCCGCTGGCAGCGCACGCACCTTCTCACTTCGATTAAAGCAAGGCAGCGCAATTCTTAGATGCCCACGATCGTTATCACTTGTGAACGCAACGATGAGCCGCGCGTCGCCGTCTCACCCGAGACGGTGAAGAAGTTCACGACACTGGGCGCCAAGGTTCGGGTCGAAACCGGCGCGGGGCTGCGCTCGCGTTTCTCCGACGATGCGCTCAAAGCGGCGGGCGCCGAAATCGCGGCGTCCGCCGCCGAGGCGCTATCGGGAGCAGATATCCTGCTCAAGGTGCGACGCCCGGAGGCCGACGAGATCAAGCAATTGAAGCCAGGCGCCATCGTGGCGGCGATACTCGATCCCTACGACAAATCCAGTCTCGTGCCATTGGCGGGGACGGGCGCGAGCCTATTCTCGATGGAGTTCATGCCGCGCATCAGCCGCGCGCAGTCCATGGACGTGCTGTCGAGCCAAGCGAACCTTGCGGGCTACAAGGCCGTCGTCGATGCCGCGTACCAGTTCGGACAGGCGCTGCCGATGATGATGACGGCGGCGGGTACGGTGCCCGCTTCGAAAGTGTTCGTCATGGGTGTCGGGGTCGCCGGCCTGCAGGCCATCGCCACGGCGCGCCGCATGGGGGCAGTCGTGTCGGCGACCGACGTGCGTCCCGCCACGAAAGAGCAGGTGCAGTCGCTAGGTGCGAAGTTTGTCGCGATCGAAGACGATGAGTTTAGGCAGGCGCAGTCGGCGACTGGCTATGCGAAGCCGATGTCGGCGGAATATCAGGCCAAGCAGGCCGAGCTCGTCACCGGCCACGTCAAGGCGCAGGACATCGTCATCACGACGGCACTCATTCCCGGGCGTGCGGCGCCGCGGCTCATCACGCGCGCCATGGTCGAGAGCATGAAGCCCGGTTCGGTGATCGTTGATCTTGCGGCCGAGCGCGGGGGAAACGTCGAGGGCACGGTGGCCGGACAAACGGTCGAGGTATGCGGCGTCAAGATCATGGGGCCGATCAATCTTGCGGGCTCGGTGTCGGGCAACGCCTCGAGCCTTTACGCCAAGAACCTCTACGCGTTCCTGGAGCTGTTCTTCGACAAAAAGGACAAGTCCTTCGCAGTCAATTGGGACGACGAAATCGTCAAAGCCACCCTGGTCGCCAAAGAGGGTGAGATCGTGCATCCCAACCTCGCGTCCGCTTGAGGCAGCGTTACATGAAAACGGGACTAATCGTACTAGCCGCTGCGATAGCGCTTCAGCCCTCGCTGTCGTGGGCCGCGGCGGACAGCGTCGACGGGGCGGTCGACCCATCGATCTATCGCTTCATGGTATTCGTGATCGCAATCTTCGTCGGTTACTTTGTGGTGTGGAGCGTGACGCCCGCGCTGCACACGCCGTTGATGAGCGTCACCAACGCCATCAGCTCTGTTATCGTCGTCGGCGCGTTGCCTGTAATCGGATTCGGACTGGTTGCGGACGGCACGACGATCGCGCGCATCTGCGGCTTCCTCGCGCTCGTGATGGCATCCGTGAACATCTTCGGCGGCTTTCTCGTCACGAGCCGCATGCTCGCCATGTACAAGAAAAAAGATCGGGCCCGGGAAGTCGAGGGAAGCCGATGACTGCTAATCTCGCCGCCACCCTCTATCTCGTCGCCGGTGTGCTGTTCATCCTCGCGCTGCGCGGGCTTTCGCATCCTGAGACAAGCCGCAAGGGAAACACTTACGGCATGATGGGTATGGCGATCGCCATCGGAACGACGCTTGCCGTATCCAATCCGCAGGACGCCATGACGTGGGCGTTGGTCGCCACCGGTCTCGGCACCGGTGCGGTGATTGGCGCGCTGATCGCCAAGAATATCCCCATGACGCAGATGCCGGAACTCGTCGCCGCGTTCCACTCGCTGGTCGGTCTCGCGGCCGTGTTCGTCGCTGCTGCAGCGCTCTATGCGCCGCAAGCTTTCGGCATCGGGCATCCGGGCAGCATCGCGCCGGCGAGCCTTGTCGAAATGGGTTTGGGGCTCGCTATCGGCGCGATCACCTTTACCGGCTCGGTCATTGCCTTCACCAAGCTTTCGGGCCGCATGTCGGGTGCGCCGATCATTCTGCCGATGCGGCACGTCATCAACCTGACGCTGTTGCTGGCGATGGCGTGGCTGATCTACCAGTTCTGCATGTCGGGCGGGGACACGACGCTATTTTGGTCGATAACGGCCATCGCACTTCTTTTCGGTATCCTGATCATCATTCCGATCGGCGGCGCGGATATGCCGGTGGTCGTCTCCATGCTGAACTCATATTCGGGCTGGGCTGCGGCGGGCATCGGCTTCACGCTTGGCAACATCGCGCTCATCATCACAGGTGCGTTGGTGGGCTCATCGGGCGCAATCCTGTCCTACATCATGTGCAAGGCCATGAACCGCAACTTCCTCTCGGTGATCGCGGGCGGGTTTGGCGGAGATACTGCCGTTACGGGCAGCGGGGGCGGTGAACAGAAGCCGGTTAAACTCGGGTCAGCCGAGGACGCGGCCTACGTCTTGAAGAATGCGTCCAAAGTAATCATCGTGCCGGGTTACGGCATGGCGGTGGCACAGGCGCAGCATGCGCTGCGCGAGATGGCGGATGCCATGAAGAAGGCCGGCGTCGAGGTGAAGTATGCAATTCACCCTGTCGCGGGCCGCATGCCCGGGCATATGAACGTGCTGCTTGCCGAAGCCAATGTGCCTTATGATGAGGTGTTCGAACTCGAGGACATCAATTCGGAGTTCTCACAGGCGGACGCCGTCTACGTCATCGGCGCCAACGACGTGGTGAACCCGGCCGCTGAGGACGACAAGAGTTCGCCCATTTACGGAATGCCAGTGCTTCAGGTTTGGAAGGCGGCGACCGTATTCTTCAACAAGCGCTCGCTCGCGTCGGGCTACGCCGGTATCGATAATCCCGTGTTCTATCGCGACAACACGGTCATGGCGCTCGGTGACGCCAAGAAAATGACCGAGGAAATCGCCAAGGCCATGGCATGAAAAGCAATCGTTGCGACGACCCCTGGTGCCAACAGAAGCGGTATCAATCGCGCGCACTGGTAGGTCAGACCAACGCGACAGTACGCGGAGTACCGCGAAACGAGGCAAAGATGACGCTCCCATCGAACGGAATTAATCTCACGACTGCATGCGATGACATTGAGTGCATGCGTAACATGCTTGCTAAGCTGCCGAGAAAAACTCGGCGGGTCCTCGACTTACTCATCGCCGGCTATCCCAACAAAGTCATCGCATGGCAACTTCACATGCCGGAAACCACCGTAAAAACACACTTGTCTCTTGTTTTTCGCACGTTGGGTTGCGCGAACCGTACACAGGCTTCGTTGATCGCATTCTGCATCGTTCATGATCTACCCGCTCCACTGGCGATACTTACAAAAGAGCTAGCACGCGCAATGGCAGAGCCGCCGAGAAAGCGGACAGAATTCAGGCAAGAAGATCAGGCATTAACGCAGCAAGTCAGCGCGTCCGCTGTTGTCCAGAAAGCATCTACGTGATGGTCCGCGACGCGGGCCCGCGCGAAGGAGACCGGATAGCGCTGGACGGGTCTGCCACAAGTCCGGCCAATCATTGGCATTCATTGGCGACGACGGCTCTATGTGCTGGATTTCAGGTCGGCGGGCCACTCTACTTGCCGACCATATATTTCAATGGTTGCCGTTCGCAGCCCTGAACCAAAAGCACCAGCTGAGCTTCGCCGCTCATATTTATCACGCAAAAAAGCCTGCATCGCGAGAAACACTGGGTGGACTACGTCTTCATTTAATATGCATCTCGCACTCCAAGGCGGTGCCGGCCCTGTGCACGTTGTGCTTCTGGGACTGAACGGACATCTACGAACACTATCCAATCGCGCTGCCCAAACGTCCGTTTGAGGGTGCGAAGCGCTCGCCACGTCAAGGGCGCGACCGCTGCGAATGACCCACCGCCAACATGCACCCGTCCCGCTCCAACCCCATCAACGCCCGCTTGCTTAACGTAGGCGAGTTGCAAGACTGTTGCGTGCGTGCTTGGCTTGCGGTTTGCCCGAACTGGATAAATTGCGATGCAGACGCCGCTAAAGGAACCGTTGGAACGATTTCACGCCGAGATCGGGTCCGCCCGCAGCATCGCCGAATGCTCCGGTAGCTTTCTGCGCGTGCTAAAACCCTATCATATCGACACGTTCGCCAGCGGCGAAATCGACGTCTCCGCCAGGCAGCGTTCGGTGTTCTTTGCAATCGAATGGCCGGAGCGCTGGCGCAATTTCTACTTCAGCTCCGGGATCATCGATCGCGATCCGGCCATCGAGGGACTGGCGTGGTATGGAACGCCATTCACGTGGGGCGAACTTCGTGCTGACAGGCGCATTTCGCAATTGGGCACGGACGCCCTCGATCTGATCAAGGCGCACGGCTGGAGCGATGGAGTGGTCGTGCCGATCCCGCGCGGCGGGACGCGATACGGGATCGTCGGCGTCGTCGCGCAGGCGCCCGCGGTCATCAACGCAAATGCGAAATCGTTGATCGGCCTTCTCGCCGTTTGTTTCCATGAGCGCGTTCGCGCTCTGGCACCGGTCGAAGGCTTTCCCGTACCGCCGGCCGGACTGAGTGAGCGGGAAACGCAATGCCTGCGGTTGATTGCTCGCGGCTATTCGGACCGGGAAGTGGGCGGGCAGCTGGGCATAGCAACGTCTACAGCGCACGAATACGCGGAGAACGCCAAGCGCAAGCTTTTGGCGAGCAGCAGGGCGGAAGCGGTCGCCCTTGCGATTTCCCTTGGCATCATCGCTGTCTAGGCCACCGAAGCGACCGCCGGCAGGTGGTTAATCATCTTTCTAAATAATTTGCTAATGCCCCCCTAATTAGGGGGGTGACTTAAAGGCGGCGCGCCTGAGCATATGTGCGATTGCCAAATTCCTGCCGTGCGAAATCGTGCGGATATGTTCTTGAGCCAGGGGCCTCATGTTTTCGTGTGACCCGAGCGTGACCTGTCGCCTCGACAGATTTTTTGAGGCTGGCGTGCGCATTTGCTTCGAGCGGAATGTCTCGCGTGGCGAGTTGATGGTCGTGGATCGAGCGGGGAGGTTCTGAGGCGCGATCCAGGACCTATCTGCATCGCGCACAGCACATTTTTCATGGGTAAGAAACAGAGCAAGTGGTGCGGTCCAACTAAGAACAAACCTCCAATTGCAAAACAGGACAGCTTTCAACTCTCCGAAGACTCGGGCGCCACGTTTCTCAACGTCCTTGCCAACGACATCGACCTCGACGGTGATCGGCTCTCTATCGTAGCGGTGAGTGGCCCCGGCGTGCGCCTGGTCGACGGACGCGTCACCTTCACGCCGCCGGAGAGCGTGCAGAGCCTTCAAGTCGGCGAGACGCGGAAATTTCAGTTCAGCTACACGATTTCCGATGGCAAGGGCGGCATATCGACTGCCACCGGGATCGTCACTGTAAAAGGTGCGAACGATGCGCCCGTCGCCACAAACGACACATACAGCGTCGCCAGCGGTGGCAAGCTTGTCGTCGGTTCCGCCCTCGGCGTCCTGAAGAACGATACGGACATTGACGGCGACTGCCTGACGGCTCTGCTCAAAAGCGGACCGAAAAACGGCACGCTCACGCTCAAGGCGGATGGTTCGTTCGTCTACAAACCGAATGCGGGCTTCAGCGGGACGGACAGTTTCACCTACGCGGCCAAAGATGGCCGGGCGAGCAGCATCGGAACGGTCACGATACAGGTCGGATCGGGAACTTCGAACCGCGACCCCGTCGCGGTGAACGATACGGCTTCGGTGTCGGAGGATGCAGCCTCGTTCGTCGTACCGGTGCTGGCGAACGACAGCGATCCCGATGGCGATGCGCTGACGGTGACGGCGGTGAGCGGCAGCAACGTCGCCCTCGTCAATGGCCAGGTGATCTTCACGCCGCCGGCATCGACGCAGAGCCTTAAGGCGGGTCAGAGCCAGAACTTCCAGTTCGGCTACACCGTCTCAGACGGCAAGGGCGGAACCGCCAACGCCACCGCGACCGTCACGGTGCAGGGCGCCAACGACGCGCCAACCTCCGCAACCGACAGCTACATGACGCCGTTCGGTACGGCGCTCGTGGTCGCCGCAGCACAGGGCGTGCTCTCCAACGACGGCGATGTCGATGGCGATGCCCTGTCGGCCGCGCTCGTCAGCGGCCCCACCAACGGTACGCTGGCGCTGAGCGCCAACGGCTCCTTCACCTACACCCCGAACGGCGGCTACAACGGCTCCGACAGCTTCACCTATCGCGCTAACGACGGCACAACGAACGGCAACATCGCGACCGTCAATCTCACGATTGGCGATCCGCCGCCAACGATCCTCAATATTGTCGCCACCGCGCCCCTGGTCGATACGCAAAGCCGCGCCTTCATACGCGCTTTCGACGGCACCACGCCGAATGGCGCACAACCGCTCTTTTTCAATCCGCCAGGAGCGGAAATCAACCTGACGGTTGCGACCGCGACCGAGACGACGGACGGTTACGTCGTCTTCCACAGTACGGCGACCGACCTCGCCTCCAACGGCCGGACAGAGTCCGAGGCGGCCATCGACGCCTACATTCTCAACCGCGCGACGGGCGAAATTCGCGCCGTCGATACCTTGGCGGACGGCACGCCAGGCGGCGGCACAAGCTACATCTTCGGACGCATGGCCGACGGCCGCTTCCTGATGTGGACGACGACCGACATCGTGCCGGAGGACACGAACGGCCGCGCCGACAACTACCTCATCGATCCGGCTACCGGCGCTGTCGAATGGCTCAATCTCGGCAACTACCGTCCGATCGGCGGGCAGACGTTCAATCCGGGCCTCAACCGCACCGACGGCACCGGTCCCCCGCTTGGCGCCAACGGCTTTCCGGTCACCACCGATCACGGTGCGTTCATAATCGAGCAGCGATACGCGACTGACCTCGGTGATACCGATGGCGCCTGGGATGGCGCCGTCTACAGGGCGAGCGACGGCGTTACGGTTCATCTCGATAGAACGCAGTCGGGCATCTACGGCAACGCCGCCAGCACAGCGTTGGATATTTTGTCGGACGGGAATCGTGCGCTGTTCTTCAGTGCCAGCACCAATCTTGGCTTGGGCGACGTCCTCTTTGGCGTCGGCTTCTACGTCAAGGACCTCACGACCGGGGCTTTAACGCGGGTTGACGTCGATGCCACAGGCTCTCCAGGCGCGGCGCCCAGTGCGGTGACCTACGAGAACCTTGATCCCATTGTTCTCGATGTCCAGTACTGGAATACGAGCACCGGCGTCCCGAACCCGTTTGGGCGCGAGGCCGTGCTGCTGTCGGACAATCGCGTCATGTTCGAAAGCGGGGCCCAGCTGGTGCCCGGCATGACAAACACGGGCTTCCACATTTACATCAAGGATCTGACGACCGGTGCCATTCAGCTGGTCGACAGCAAAGCCGACGGTACGCCGAGCGCCAACGTCGTCTACGGACTTTCTATCAACAATCAACCGGTCACTCAGATCGCCTCGACCAGCGCGGCTATGATTGAGTTCCGGGAGCCGACAAATTTCATTCCCGCCGATCGTGAACCGCACTACCTCGCCAGCCATGCCGGACACGAGTACGCGCTTTTCGCCGCCTGGTCGGAGACGCTGGCCGGCGGCCCGCTGGCAAATGTCGTGAGCTCAAACCTCGCAATCGCCATACCCTACAACGTCTACGTCAAGGACATCACGGCGGGCGGCGTCTGGCGCATTGATCATCCAATCGGCGCGGCGCCCAATGCCGACACAACCGGCGTAACGATCGTCCGCGATATCGGCAACGGCCTCCTGCTCTACGAGACGATCAATGCGGCGGCCGCAGGCGACACCGATGGCAAGGGTGATGCTTACGTCTTCGCTTTGCCCGAGGCCGGTGAACAGCCGCGTATCTTCGCCCTCGACCAGCGCAGCGATGGCACGCAGGGCGCCGGTACGAGCACGGCACGCTGGTTGACGGGCTCGAGCTTCCTCGTCACCACCGACAGCAACTTGCTGCCGGACGACACCGATGGGCTGCGGGACACCTATGTCGTCACACTGAACGCGGCAACGGGCACGCAGACGATCGTCGCACTCGACAGCACGGCGGCCGGCGTATCCGGAGCCGGATCTGCCACGTTTGCGGCGCTCTATCAGACACGGCCCGAATGGCTCCTCATCACAGCGACCACATCGGCCCTAGTGGCCGGCGACATTGACGGTTTGTCGGACGGTTACCTGAAGAACATCAGTACCGGCGCGGTTCTGGCACTCGACGCACGCGCTGACGGCGCGCAGGGGACAGGGCAGTCCTCAGTTGGTTTTGTCGGCACGAGTCCGCTCATCCCGTCGGCCTACGCGACGGACTACTTCCAGATCTCGACGACGTCGGCGCTGATCGCCAACGACACCGACGGCAAAACCGATGTTTACTGGAAAAATCCGTTCACCGGTGCGGTGCGAGCGTTCGACGTCGCGCAAGACGGCACGAATGGCAATGGATCGAGCAGCGCCTACGGCTTCGTGTTTGGCGATTGGTTCGCGTTCGAGAGCACCAGCACGAACCTGGTGAACGGACTGGGCGACGGCACCAATTCCTATCTCTACCTGAAAAACGTCGTCACCGAAGAAGTCCTGCCCGGTTTCGTCACGGCGGCGGGCACGCCGATCCGAATCAATGGCACGTTCGGCTTGGACGCCGACGGGCAGACGATCTACACCACGAACGACAGTGCGGGCGGCGGCGACGACAACGGCCTTGCAGATCCCGTCATCGTCGATTGGGCGCAAACCATCGCCACCATGCGCAGCACGCTGCAGACGACGGTCACGCTCAACGTCACGGCTCAGAACGCGTCGCAGAGCATCCTCGCCTGGGGCGACGGCGCAAGCGATACTCTGACTTACGGACCCTCTGGCACCGCGGCGGCGAGCCATACTTACGCGCCCGGAACGTACGCCGCGAGCCTTGTCACCACGGGATTGACCGGAACGACGACCACGCCGATCACCGCGCTGATCGGCGGTCCCGGCCGTGATCGTCTCGTTGACACGGCGGGCATCACCGTGATGGCCGGCGGCGTTGGCGAGGATACCTTTGTCTTCGCGCCAGCGCATGGCAAGGACGTCATCGCCGGTTTCGGTTCGGGCGACGTTCTGGAGCTTTCAGGCTTTGGCTCGGCGCTGGATAGTGCGGCGGAGATCCTGGCCAGCACCATCGACACGAGTGCCGGCGCACTCATCACGACCGGAATCGACAGCTCGATCCTGCTGTCGAACGTCACCAAGGCGTCTCTTAATTCCTTCGATTTTCACTTTGTGTGACGCTGTTGAGCAGCGCCAGCAAGAGATTTGCGTTTTGAGTAAAGCGGGTTGCCCTTGGCAAGCATGACGAGCGCCGAACGAGATCGCGGCGACAAGCAGGCCTCTCCCGTGCGGATGTCACTAAAGCGCTGCGCCGGCGCACTGCTGTACGTCGGCCTCTTCTCCGGCGCCCTCAACGTGCTGGCGCTCACCGGCTCCATCTACATGCTGCAGCTCTACGACCGCGTGCTGCCCTCGCGCAGCATCGAAACGCTGGTCGGCCTGACGATCGCCATGCTCATTCTCTATCTGGGTTTTGGCGTCTTCGATCTGGTCCGCACCCGCATGATGAGCCGGGTCGGAATCCGCGTCGAACGCGATTTGCGCGAAAGCGTTCTGGCCGCGGTTCGGACCATCCCGCTCCTTCGCCATGAGAGCGATGCGCTCCAGCCGGTGCGCGATCTCGACCAGATCCGCGCCTTTCTTTCAGGCCCCGGACCGACGGCACTCTTCGATTTGCCGTGGATTCCGTTCTACCTGGGTCTCGTCGCGCTGCTGCACCCCTGGCTCGGCCTGCTCGGTGCCGCCGGTGCGATCGTGCTGATCGTGCTGACGGCGCTGACCGAGTACGCCGGCCGCGCGCCGACGCGCGCCGCGGCCCTCGCCGGAGCCCGGCGGCAAGCCCTGGGCGAAACCATCCGGCGCAACGCAGAGATCATCCGCGCTCTCGGCATGAGCCGCGCGCTGTCGCGGCAATGGACGGACGTGAGCGAGGCGTCGCTTTCGCATCAAACCGACGCCGCCGATACCGCTGCGACCTACGGCTCGGTCGGCAAGGTGCTGCGCATGGTTCTGCAGTCGGCGGTTCTCGGCCTCGGCGCCTACCTCGTCATCAAAGGCGAAGCGACGGCGGGCGTGATGATTGCCGCGTCTATCCTCGTCTCACGCGCGTTGGCGCCGATCGAGATTGCGATCGCCAACTGGCGCGGTTTCATCGCCGCGCGTCAGGGCGCCGACCGTCTCGCCAAGATCCTTGCCGTAATCCCGCGTGAGAGCACGAGCGTTCAGCTCCCACGGCCTCGAGAGAACATAGAGGCGCTTGGCTTGTGGGTCGGCGCGCCGGGTGTCGACGCCGCCATTCTGCAGAACGTATCGCTGACGCTTCAGGCGGGAGACGGCCTGGGCATCATCGGTCCGGCGGCATCCGGCAAGTCGACGCTCGCGAGGACGTTGGTTGGCGCATGGTCGCCGAGGCGCGGCATCGTCAGGCTCGACGGGGCGGCATTGGATCAATGGGCCGGCGACGATCTCGGCCGGCACATCGGCTACCTGCCACAGGACATTGAACTATTTGCCGGCACGGTTGCCCAGAACATCGCGCGTTTCGATAGCGAGGCGACGAGCGAGGCGATACTTGCCGCGGCGCGGCAGGCCGGCGTCCACGACCTCATCGTCAGGCTTCCGGACGGCTACGAGACGCACCTTGGTGAGCGTGGAAGCGTGTTGTCGGCGGGGCAACGCCAGCGCATCGCCCTGGCGCGCGCGCTTTACGGCGAACCGTTCCTGGTCGTGCTCGACGAGCCGAACTCCAATCTGGACGCGGAAGGCGATGCGGCGCTGACGTCGGCAATCGCAGCGGTACGGGAACGTGGCGGAATCGTCGTCGTCGTCGCGCATCGGCCATCGGCGCTTGCCGGATTAGACACCATTCTGGTGATGAGTGGAGGTCAGGTCGCGGCCTTCGGACCCAAGGACGAGGTTCTGCGCAGGGCAGCGCCCACCAATGCGCCTGCGAGCAATCACCTGAAGATCATAGCCGAAGGGCAAGCCGCCGGAGGCGCGCATGCTGACGGGAACGCAAATCCGCGTGCCGATACCGTGGACGGCGCAGTGGGTGTCGCGCACGTGTCCGACGATCTCAGACCACACATCGCCATAGGTGTCGCGGCATTCGTCCTCCTCGTGCTCGGACTAGGCGGGTGGGCGGCAACGGCCGAACTCGCCAGTGCCGTGATCGCGCCGGGGACGGTCGTCGTCGATACCAGCGTCAAGAAGGTCCAGCATCCAACCGGCGGCGTCGTCGGCGAGATAAGGGTGCGTGACGGCACGAAGGTCGCCGCTGGCGATCTGCTCTTGCGGCTGGATGACACCATCACCCGCGTCAATCTGCAATTGGTGACGGGGCAGCTCGACGAGCTTGTCTTCCGGCGCGCGCGTCTCGAGGCCGAACGCGACGCCGCGCCCGAAGTTCTGGCACCCAAATCGGTCGCGGACCGATTGGCCACGGATCACCTGCGGGAGGCGTTCGCGTCCGAGACGTCTCTGTTCGAAAGCCGTCGCGCCGTGCGGGCGGGCGAGAAGGCGCAACTCGCCGAGCGCGTCGTGCAATTGCGCCGGGAAATCGAAGGGCTCGACGCCCAGCAAACCGCGAAGTCCGAAGAGATCGACCTCATCAGCAAGGAACTCGTCGGACTTCTTGAACTCCAAAAGGTCGACCTTGTGCCGTCGATCAAAGTCATGAGCCTGCAGCGCGAGAAATCTCGGCTGGGTGGCGAGCGCGCTCAGCTCATCGCCGCCGCCGCACAGGCCCGAGGAAAGATCGCCGAGATCGAGTTGCAGTCGCTTCAGCTCGATCAGGACCTCAGGACCGAGGTGATGAAGGAGATGCGTGAGGTTCAGGCGAAGCAGGCCGATCTCGAGGAGCGCCGAATTGCGGCCGAAGACCAGCTGAAGCGTATCGAGCTTCGCGCACCGCAAGCCGGCATCGTGCACCAACTAACCGTCCACACCGTGGGCGGCGTCATCTCGCAGAGCGAACCGGTAATGCTGATCGTGCCGGAGGACGACGCGCTCGTCATTGAAACGCGCATCGCCCCGCAAGACATCGATCACGTTCGCCTCGATCAGAAAGCCGTCGCGCGCTTCACCGCTTTCAACCAACGCACGACACCGGAGTTTGCCGGGACTGTGAGCCGGATCGCGGCGGATCTGAGCCATGACCCGCAAACCGGCCAATCCTACTTTCTTGCGCGAATTTCGCTGCCGGAAGAAGAATTGAGCCGCGTTGGAGCGCTGCGCGTGGTCCCTGGGATGCCGGTAGAGCTGCACATCAAAACCCAGGAACGAACGCCGCTGTCTTATCTGATGAAGCCGCTATCGGACCAGTTCGCGCGCGCCTTCAGGGAGCAGTGAAGCTGTGCACGTCCGCAGCTCCTCCGACGCGGGTGACGCAGAGGTCGAGGCGTAGCAAACGCGGCAGCGCGGGCAAATTGCTCAAGTTCTCACCCAACGGCTGGAAAGTACCGAGGCTGCGCTCCTTGCTGTGTCCGTACGGTTGGGATTCGAAGCTTTGAGGTGCGTCAGACGATGGATCGCGGCCAATCTATCACCCAAATGATCTGACATCTCAGGACACCACGATGCAGACCATGGCGTCAACTAGCACCGAGAACAACACATTGTTCGAGTTTATGAAACTGCCGTCTGGAGGCACACGCGGTCAACTCGTGGCACTCCCTGTCACATGTCGGTGCCAGACCTTGTGGCGGAGAGAGTGGGATTCGAACCCACGAGACCCTTACGAGCCTACACGCGTTCCAGGCGTGCGCCTTCAACCACTCGGCCATCTCTCCGTCTTGGGTCGGGAAGGAGCCGCGAATATACTGATCGCGGCGCGCGGCGCAATCGTTGCGCCATGCCCGCCCCCGTGGCATTGACGCGGGCTCCCAAATGCTGGGAAACGCGCCAATTCGCCTGCGAGATGACTGGCCATGACGACGTCACGCCTCTTCAAGTTGCTGGTGCTTCTTGCGGTTTTGGCCAGCGCCGCGACCATCTTGCAATGGTACGAAACGGGAGAACGGCCCGACACCATGTTCTCGCATTTGGCGGTCGCCTTGGCGGTCGCAGCCCTCATCGTTGGACTGATCGGTACCGAAACCCGCCCGAGGTTGATGCTGCGGTTTCTGGCGGCGCTTTTTACCCTTTTGGGGGTTATCGCGTTCGCGGCCGACTATTCCCTTATTCGCGGCAACGCGTCCGGTAAGTCATTCACTCTGCTGGATCACCTGAACAGCTTTGCACCGTCGCTGGTCATGGCTCTTGAAAACGGACTTCGCCATACCCTCGGCAACTGGGCCTGGGACCCGCTGTTGACTGTAATTCTCAATCGCCCCGCTTATTTAATCTTCTTTCTGCTTGCGATATCCGCTGGCATCGCCGGACGACCGCGACGCCCCGTTCGCATCTTCGTGAACTAGCAACGAAGGCGGGTTCTGCGACGTATTAGAAGTCGTTCAACGCAGAAAAAGCGACCAATCAGGAGAGTTCATGTTGTTTTCCAAGCGCTCTGCCGCCATGCCGGACCCCGCTCGGGCCCCCAAGGGCCGGAGCGCATCGATCCTGCCAGCATCCGCCGAACATTTTGTCTTCTCGCGCCCGCTCCACGGTCCATACCCGAACGGTATTGAGACAGCAGTATTTGGACTTGGCTGTTTCTGGGGGGCCGAACGCTTGTTCTGGCAGCTTGGGCGCGGCATCTGGGTTACCGCAGCTGGCTACGCAGGCGGCTATACGCAGAACCCCACGTACGAAGAGGTGTGCTCTGGAATGACCGGGCACACTGAGGTGGTGCTCGTGGCCTATGATCCGAAGGTGATCAGCTTCGAAACGCTGCTAAAGACATTCTGGGAAGCCCACAACCCGACACAGGGCTATAGGCAGGGCAACGATATCGGCACGCAGTACCGCTCCGCGATCTACACGACGACGCCCGAGCAACTGCGTACCGCGCAAGCCTCACGTGTCGATTACGAGCACGCGATCGCCGCGAAGGGATACGGTCAGATTACGACGGAGATCGCGGAGGCCGGGCCTTTCTATTTTGCCGAGGACTATCACCAGCAATACTTGGCCAAGGTCCCTCACGGCTATTGTGGTCTGAAGGGCACGGGCGTCGCTTGCGCGATCTCTGACCAAACGACTGCCAATCACTGACGACGAAGCGCTAAAGGCGCCGGGCAATTCGTCTCGGCGCTACTTCTTCTTTTCGACAGCGGCACGCTTGGACTGCACCGTTGGCGCTGCATTTGCCGTCGCAGTCGGCTCGTGCGTCGCAGCAGGTGGGATCTTAACGCCGTCAGCCCCCGCTTCGAGCACAGCGACGCATTCCTTCGGCAACTGTGCCATCGTAATCGGCGGCGGCTTCGGTTTCGGCTTGTATCCGGGCGGAGGTGGAGGTGGCGGCGTTTTGGGTGGAGTCAGCCGTGCGAGCCATTCATCGACTTCCTTGCCGCATCCGTCCTCACCCGTAGGCGGCGTCTGCGGTCTGCAGCCCACGTAGCCTGGTGGGCATTTTATGCGAATATGGAAATGGTAGTAATGACCACCGATCGGCCGGACCTTCCCGAGCCAGGCGCGCTCATTTCCGGCCGCAAGACAAAGCGCTTTCTTTATTGCCGGGTGTACCAGCACGCGCTCGACCTCCGGATACGACGCGGCCCGCTTGATCAGCGCGATATGCTTGTCCGTAAAGACCTTGGGGTCGACCGCGATGTCGGTCTTGTCCAACATCGACGTCGCGGAGATTTCCTCGCGTTCTTTCTTGCTCAACGTTCGGTCGGGCATCGGGGTCAGCCAGACATCAGCATCCAATCCCACCTGATGGCTTGCGTGCCCCGTTAACATCGGCCCGCCGCGCGGCTGTGAAAGATCACCCACCAAAAGCCCCGGCCAGCCATCAAGCGTCTTCGCGTCCTTGGAGAGTTTTTGGACCAGATCAATGAGACGCGGATGTCCCCAATGGCGATTGCGCGATAGGCGCATGGCCTGCCATGTCGGGCCATCGTCGGCGAGTTGCACGCCGCCCGACAAGCACCCACGCGCGTATGTGCCGATAGCCCGCGCCGCCAACGGCGAACCGGTCTTGGCGGCTCCGAAAAGCGTCTTCGCGGCGACGACCTCGACCTTGGGTTTATGTGCAGGCTCGGCGCCGACGGGCGGTACCGCCGCTTGCGGATTGATCGGCTCAAAGAAAATCTTACGAACGGGCTCGCCCTGCGGTTGGGCTGAGAGGCCGGCAGGTGTCGACCCTGCGGCCGCCTGCTCCGCGGTACCCAGTGCATGGTGGCTCGGAACGAATGCCGGAAGTTGATCCGGTTCCGATTTCGGATCAGCCGAGTCCGTACTTTCGTTGTCGAGCTTCTCGATTAACTTTTGGACCGGATCCGCCAGTGCGCTTGTAGCGAAACGTGGCGCAAATACGATTTGCCCGCCGATCAACAGCAGGCAGATTGAAAGCAAAACCGAAAGCAGCGAGAGGCGCGGCAGCCTCATGCGACCCCCCCATAATGACAAAATCAAATACATCCTACCAAAACGTGGGGCGAAAATCAGACCCTTTTACTCGTGTCGCCCGAAAGCCCGTGTTGCTTGGCGAACGGGCAACATTTTTACAAGCGCAGCGGCTGCCGGGCGATCCGCCTCGCCGGCGGAAAAACGGCGTTCGGGTTCCGCTCCCCCTTATTCCGCATTAGTTTGCCGAGCTTTCCGACCGGCACAGGACCCAAAATATGACATTCATGCTCGACAGTGGTCCGCGGGGCGCGCCGGCTCGATTGCTGCTCGCACACGGTGCCGGGGCTAACGTAGAATCTCCGTTCATGACCGCGATAGCCCAATTGCTGTCGGACCGCGGGCTATGGGTAACAAGGTTCGAGTTTCCGTATATGTCGGCGCGAAGGGAAGGCGGCGCGCGTCGACCACCGCCCCGAGCCGAGGCATTGACGGCGCCATACGCAGACTTGGTCCGCGACGTTTGCGCCGATTTACGCAAGGGTCAGTCGCTCGCGATCGGCGGCAAATCGCTGGGTGGGCGCGTCGCGAGCATGATTGCGGACGACGCGTTCGCCGCTGGACAAATTTCGGCGCTCGTTTGCCTCGGCTATCCCTTCCATCCCCCCGGCAAGCCGGACAGCCTCCGCACCGCTCACCTGACCGCACTGAAATGCCCCGCTCTCATAGTGCAAGGGGAACGCGACCCATTCGGCACGCAAAAAGAAGTGGAAGAGATGACGTTGTCATCCACCATTTCGTTCTGTTGGATGGGCGATGGCGATCACGATTTCGGCCCGCGCGGCGCCTCTGGTTTCACGCGCAAGGGCAATCTTGCGTCGGCGGCCGACGCCGTTGCGGCCTTTCTGCTCGATCCTGAGCGGCTGCGTTGACGCCTGCCAGCGCCCGCCATACGGTGCGCCGCGCCGAAAGGCCTTTCCTTCCATCAAAAGATCGTCCCAGAAACATGACGTCCGAATCCGTGTCAGCGGCCCAGTTTGTCGCCAGTGCCGATGCCAGAGCGTGGCCCTTCGAGGAAGCGCGTCGCCTGATTGAGCGACTAGATCGGCTGCCCGGTGGCAAAGACAAAGTGGTCTTGTTCGAAACGGGTTACGGTCCGTCCGGACTTCCCCACATCGGGACATTCGGCGAAGTAGCCAGGACGACGATGGTGCGCCATGCGTTTGAACTGTTGACGGAAGGAAAGCGTACGACGCGGCTGCTTTGCTTCTCCGACGACATGGACGGCATGCGCAAGGTACCCGACAACGTGCCGAACCAGGAGATGCTGCTTCAGCATCTTCACAAGCCACTCACGAAGGTACCCGACCCATTCGGCCAGTACGACAGTTTCGGCCACCACAACAACGCGATGCTGCGTCGCTTCCTCGACACCTTCGGTTTCGAATACGAGTTCGCAAGCGCCACCGACTATTACACCTCTGGTCGCTTCGACGAGATCCTGCTGAAGGCCGCTGAGCGCTATCAGAAGATCATGGAAATCATGCTTCCGACGCTGGGTGAGGAGCGACAGGCGACCTACAGCTGCTTCCTTCCGATTTCTCCGACCACCGGCCGGGTGCTCTACGTGCCGATGAAAGAAGTGAACGCCAAAAAGGGTGAGATCACGTTCGCGGACGAGGACGGCCGCGACGTCACTCTGCCGGTTACCGGAGGTCGGGTAAAGTTGCAGTGGAAGCCCGATTTTGGAGCGCGTTGGGCAGCGCTCGGCGTCGATTTCGAGATGTACGGCAAGGATCATCTGTCCAACACTGTCGTTTACGACGGCATCTGCAAGGCGCTCGGCGGCGTGCCACCGCAGCATTTCGTCTACGAACTCTTTCTGGACGAGAAGGGCGAAAAGATCTCCAAGTCGAAGGGCAACGGAATCTCGATTGACCAATGGCTGACCTACGCCTCGCCGGAAAGCCTCTCACTCTACATGTTCCAGAAACCGAAGAGCGCCAAGAAGCTGCACTTCGACGTGATCCCCCGCGCGGTCGACGAATATTTGCAGTTCCTCTCGGCCTATCCAAAGCAGGACGCCAAGCAGCAGCTCGACAACCCCGTTTGGCATATCCACAGCGGCACGCCCCCCAAACCCGAGTTGCCGGTGACGTTTGGTCTGCTTCTGAACCTTGTCTCCGTCTCCAACGCCGAGAACAAAGACGTCCTTTGGGGTATGCTGCGCCGCTACGCACCGAGCGCCACGCCCGACGCCAATCCCATCCTCGACAAGCTGTCGAACTACGCTATCCGCTACTTCAACGACTTCGTGCTCCCGACCAAGAAATATCGGCCGCCGGATGATCTGGAGCGCGAGGCGCTAAAAGCCCTCGATGCCGCGCTCGGCGAACTTGACGCCAACGCCGATGCCGAAACGATCCAGAACAAATTGCTGGATGTCGGTCGGGCCATCCCGCGCTACCAGGACACGACGAAGAAAAGCCCCGGCGGCGGCCCGGGCGTGAAGCTCGACTGGTTCCAGGCGATCTACGAGACACTGCTCGGCCAGGAACGCGGTCCGCGACTTGGGACATTCGTTGCGCTGTACGGCATCCCCGAGACGCGCGCGTTGATCGAGCGAGCGCTGGCTGGCAAACTGGCAGCGACCTGAGCCTATTCCGCGGCCCGAGACATCGAACGCGAAGCCTTCAAATCGATCCGCCAAAGCGTTTCGATGATCTCGAACAATTTTTGTTCGCGCGCTTCGATCTCGAACCGTCGCCATTGCGGGGCATCTAGCACATCGCGCGTGATTGGCAGGAGCGGTGCCTTTTCAGTCGTCGCCAGATAGATCTGCTTCTTCGCATCCCAGGACGCGTTCTTCGCGCGGTCGTTCTGCGACTTGGTTATGAGCACGAGATTTCCGAGGCTGTCGACAATCTGGCTGCGCTCCTCCGCCGTCGGAAACCACTGCCGCCACACGCTGCTTGCCGACGGCCGCTGCGGCAACACATGCTCAATCGTATAAAGGTCCGGATCGACGCCGGATGGCTCGCCGCGCAATTCATCGCTTAACCGCAACAAAAGCAGCTTGCAGACCTTCGGATTGCGTTCGTGCAGATCCTTCAGATGGAAGGCGATGTTGCGTGCTTCGTCGCGCGTGATCTGGAACGCTGCATGGTTGCGATCGTGCGCTTCCCCCGAACGGATAGCGGAGACTACCTCGGCAAACCGGCGAATGCGCTTGCCCGTACCTGCGCAAAGCATACGCAGCAGGTGCGCCAGCCGATCCACCTCAGCGAGCAGAAATTGTGCGTATTCGGGTTCTTGCGGCCAGTGTCTGAGCGCCAGCATTGCAGCCGGTGCCCAGTCGCCGTCCGGCAGCCGATTGAGATACATGAGCCGCCGCCGCATGGAGGGAGGCAGCACACTGTCGCCGCCCGAACGGATCAGCGCATAACTATTGGCAAGCGGCTTGAAAACGTCATCGAAGAACGCTTCCGCGCCCCCAACCTCGCGTATGACCGCCCGAACGCCCGAGACGATCTGGGGGCGCGAATAGCCATAAACCGTGCGCAGGTGCGCAAAGAACTGCTCGAAGTCATCGCCCAGCATCTGGCTGGTGGTGTCCCACTCGTTGACCCCCGCCGCTACGCGTGGCTCGGGCAGCCGGCTGAGCAGATCGGCTTTCAAGATATCGTTCTTTTGCAGCTTCTTGCCGCGCTCGTTCAGAACCACGAATGTGCGGTGCGCCCGATCGATGTCGTGGCTCACGATCACGATGACATGGCATTGATCGGCGATGAAGTCGCAAAGCCGCTTGCGATCGGCCTCGCTAAGTTCTTCCGCTAGCGCCCTGAAGAGGTCGCGCGCCACTAGCAGAGGCCGTTCCTGCTGAACGGTCGCGGGCGTCGCCCCGCTGCTCCCCGGCGCCACAATACTTTGCTCAAAGAGCGCCCTGTCGGCACCGGCAAGGTGCAGCCTATGCCGCTCGGTCCGGAAGAAGCGTGAGCCCAGCTGCGCGAACAGCATCGGATTGACACGCTTGCTGACGGGCTTGCGCGCATCGGTTTCCAGGTCGCGCAAGACCGCGAACAACGTGAGCAGCGAAGCCAGCCGCTGCTGGCCGTCAACGACGTCGAATTCGCGAGGTGAAAGCTTTGCGGACAACTTGGTCGTGACGTTGCCGGGAGTGTCCATCAGAAGGACGGTACCCAGGAAGTAGCCGGGATCAGCGTCGTCCTGCGCTGCAAGTCCGGACGTCGCGAGCAGATC
>CADECN010000012.1 GCA_902825785.1 uncultured Hyphomicrobium sp.
CATCACGGCCGTCATGACCAAAATGGTCAAGCAGCGCCGCGATTCCATCGCGCAGTACACCAGCGGCGGACGGCCCGACCTCGCCGCCACCGAGGAAGCCGAGATCGCCATCATCGAGGCATACCTGCCCAAGCAGCTGGACGAAGCGGCCATCACCGCCGCCGTCGCCGACGCGGTCAAGGAAACCGGTGCCGCCTCCGCGAAGGACATGGGTAAGGTCATGGCTGTGCTGAAAGCGAAGTACGCCGGTCAGATGGACTTCCAGAAGGCGAGCGCGCTGGTAAAGGCCGCGCTGAGCTAAAATCGGGCGCGGTCAAGGGCGCGCGTTGTGGAAAGCGGGCAAACCGCGGCCGATGCCCTCGCTCAACCCCTCAGCCCAGAGCGAATCGCCTAAGGATGAGGCCTTGATTCGGCCACGGAATCCGAAGGCTCTACCTCCCGATGCGCTTTAACCCGCATTTGCTTGACGAGATCCGCGCCCGCCTGCCGGTCAGCCAGGTGGTCGGCCGCAAGGTCGCGCTCAAAAAAGCCGGGCGCGAGTACAAAGGTCTGTCGCCCTTCAAGGTCGAAAAGACACCGTCCTTCACGGTCAACGACCAGAAGGGCTTCTATCACTGCTTCGCAACCGGCGAGCACGGCGACATCTTCACGTTCCTGATGAAAACCGAAGGCCTCGATTTTCCTGAGGCCGTCGAGCGGCTCGCCGCCGAAGCCGGCGTGCCGATGCCCAAGCGCGAGGAGCACAACCCGGAAGTCGAGGACCGGCGCGAACGCCTCTATCGGCTGCTCGAAGCGTCCGCCCGCTTCTTCGAGGCGAGCTTCAAGGGCTCCGTTGGTCGCGAGGCCCGCTCATATGTCGAACGCCGCGGACTTCAACATGAAACAATCACGGCCTTCCGCATCGGCTATGCGCCGAACTCGCGAACGGCGCTCGGCGAGCACCTGCTGTCACAAGGCTTCACCCGCAGCGAGATGGCGCTCGCCGGTATGCAGATCGCGGGCGACGACATCCCCGATCCGTATGACCGCTTCCGCCATCGCGTGATGTTCCCGATCACCGACCTCAAGGGTCGTGTCATCGCTTTCGGCGGCCGCGCCCTCGATAAGGACGCGCCCGCCAAATACCTGAACTCGCCCGAGACGCCGCTCTTCCATAAGGGCGCGCTGCTCTTCAACGCCGCCCGCGCCCGCCCCGTCGCCCACGACAAGGATCGCGTCATCGTCGTCGAAGGCTACATGGATGTCGTCGCCCTGTTCGAGGGCGGCTTTGCCGAAGCCGTCGCCCCGCTCGGCACGGCCTTGACCGAAGACCAGGCCAAGCTGCTGTGGCGCATGGCGGCCGAACCCATCCTCTGCTTCGACGGCGACGCCGCCGGCCGCAAGGCCGCGAACCGCGCCATCGACACCATCCTTCCGCACCTGAAACCCGGATACAGCGCCAACTTCGCCTTCCTGCCCGATGGCCTCGACCCGGACGACCTCGTCCGCCAACAGGGCGCCGACGCAATGTCGGTCGTCTTCGACAAGAGCCGTCCGCTGATCGACGTGCTGTGGGACCGCGAGACATCGGCCGGGCCCCTCGCCACACCGGAACAGCGCGCGGCGCTCGAAACCCGCCTCAACGGGCTCGTGGCCGGTATCGCCGACCAGACGGTACGCGGGCACTACCTGCGCGAGCTGCGCGACCGGCTCTACCGGCTCGGACGCACCGCCGCGCCCCGCACCGGCGGCCGTCCGGCCACCGCACCCCGCTCGGGACAGGCCTCCTACGCCAGCCCCGTCGCACCAGCCGGTGACTGGCGCAATCGCGAGCGCGAACGCCTCGATGGCCGGCCAGCCCGCCGCTGGCAGCGCCAGACCGGCATTGCGACGCCCGCCACCCCCAGCCGGGAGCTCACGGCGGCCCTCACGCCACCCCTCCCCACCCGGGAGGCACTCATCATGAAGACTCTCCTGAACCATCCGTGGCTGATTGATGAGCATTCAGAACAGGTTGCGGACTTGGCGCTGACCTCCCAGCCGCTTTGCGCCCTGCGCGACGAAATTCTCGCCATTCACGCCCGTTCGAATTCTCTTGACATGGCTTCTTTGCGCTCCCAATTGACGAAAACAGGGGTCGTAAAGGTGGTGGACCTCGTCGCGCGAACGATTACGCACGCCAGCGACCGTTTTGCCGAGCCAGATGCCTCCGCCACCGACGTCGAAGCCGCTTGGGGCCATTTGCTGTCGCTGCACCAGCACTTGCTGACGCTTGAGCGTGAGCTGAAGGCTGCGGTGGAACAGTGGGTCCGGGATTGCACACCTGAGGCCGAGACACGCTTGCTCGAGATCAAACGCCAGATCGAATTGCTCATGGCGGTGGACCCGATGGTAAACGAGATCGAGGGACCGGAAAACGGACAGTCGAACATGAAGCGCGCCGGCTAGGCGCGCGTTTTGCGTATTGGAGGCAGCGCGCGGACGAGCGGCCGCGCGGCGCCAAAAAGTTAAACACCGGCCCGATACCGCGGCGAACGCCATAGGGTAGAGGGTCACGGCGACAAGGATGAGCGGATGGCACGCGCGCAGCAGGCAGCCCAGAAAACAGACGACAAAGAACAGGCGACGAGCGACGCACCGGAGCGGGACAGCCCCCTCCTCGATTTATCAGACCAGGCGGTAAAGCGGCTTCTGAAGACCGCCAAGGCCAAGGGCTACGTCACGCTTGATCAGTTGAACTCCGTTCTGCCGTCCGAGGAGGTCTCCTCCGACCAGATCGAAGACCTCTACGCCATGCTCTCCGACATGGGCATCACGGTCGTCGAGAACGACGAGAGCGAGGAAGCCGCCGAAGGCAATGAAGAAATCGGCGACGACGAAGAGGGCCGCGCCCTCGTCGCCCCCAATGCGCTCGTCAAGACTGAAGCCAAAGCCGAACCGGCCGAGCGCACCGACGACCCCGTTCGCATGTACCTGCGCGAGATGGGCTCGGTTGAGCTTCTGTCGCGCGAGGGCGAAATCGCCATCGCCAAGCGCATCGAGGCTGGCCGCGAAGCCATGATCGCCGGCCTGTGCGAAAGCCCGCTCACCTTCCAGGCCATCATCATTTGGCGCGACGAGCTGAACGACGGCAAGATTTTGCTTCGTGACATCATCGACCTTGAGGCGACCTACGAAGGCCCTGAGGCCAAGGAAGTGCCCTCGATTCCGGGCGGCGGCGATGAAGGCGCGGCGATGGAAACGCCCGCCGGGCCGGAGGGCGCTCAGGGCGAAGGCGACGACGAGGACGAGTTCGAGAACGCCATGTCGCTCGCCGCCATGGAGGCCGAGTTGAAGCCGAAGGTTCTGGAAACCTTCGACCAGATCGCCAGCACCTACAAAAAGCTGCGCAAGCAGCAGGACAAGAAGATCGAGCAGCAGGTCGCCGGCGAGCAGGGCTCGCGCCAGCAGCAGAAGGCCTACGACAAGCTGCGCGAAGAGATCGTCACCGACGTCAAGTCGCTCTCTCTCAACAACAACCGTATCGAAAGCCTGGTTGAGCAGCTCTACGCCATCAACAAGCGCCTGATCGGCCTTGAGGGCCGCCTGATGCGCCTCGCCGACAGCTACGGCGTGCCGCGCCAGCACTTCATCGACGAGTATTTCGGCAACGAGCTCGACCAGACCTGGCTCGACCGCGTCACCGGCTCCAGCAAGAAGTGGGGTCAGTTCGTCAAGAGCGAGCGCGGTCAGATCGAGACCATCCGCACCGAGATCCACGGTCTTGCGACCGACACCGGCCTCGAAATTCTCGAGTTCCGCCGCATCGTGAAGGCGGTGCAGAAAGGGGAGCGCGAGGCACGCCAGGCCAAGAAGGAAATGGTCGAGGCCAACCTTCGCCTCGTGATCTCGATCGCGAAAAAGTACACCAACCGCGGCCTGCAGTTCCTCGATCTCATCCAGGAAGGCAACATCGGCCTGATGAAAGCGGTCGACAAGTTCGAGTACCGCCGCGGCTACAAGTTCTCGACCTACGCCACCTGGTGGATCCGGCAGGCGATCACCCGCTCGATCGCCGACCAGGCGCGCACCATCCGCATCCCCGTGCACATGATCGAGACGATCAACAAGATCGTGCGCACGAGCCGCCAGATGCTGCACGAGATCGGCCGCGAGCCGACGCCGGAGGAACTGGCCGAAAAGCTCGCCATGCCGCTTGAGAAGGTGCGCAAGGTTCTGAAGATCGCGAAGGAGCCGATCTCTCTTGAAACGCCGATCGGCGACGAGGAAGATTCACACCTCGGCGACTTCATCGAGGACCGCAACGCGGTGCTGCCGATCGAGGCGGCGATTCAGTCAAACCTGCGAGAAACCACGACGCGCGTGCTCGCCTCGCTGACGCCGCGCGAGGAACGCGTGCTGCGTATGCGCTTCGGCATCGGCATGAACACCGACCACACGTTGGAAGAAGTCGGCCAGCAGTTCTCGGTCACGCGCGAACGCATCCGTCAGATCGAAGCCAAAGCGCTGCGCAAGCTCAAGCACCCGAGCCGCTCGCGCAAACTGCGCTCGTTCCTGGATAACTGAGCGCACTATCTTCACCGCTAACACCAAGGGCCCGCATCTCTCGCGGGCCCTTTTTTCTGAACAACTAGATCGAAGCGCTTTGTTTGCGGAGCGCTACTTTTTCGCGCCCGTGAATTCATCCCACTTCTCTCCTAGCTTTTTCTTGATATCCTCGATCCGATTGGACGCCTCCTCCTTGCTTTTTTCGAATTCGGCGCGAGCCTCCGAATAGGTTGCATCGGGCAGCTCGAATTCCGTCAGAAGAGGACAGCCCCCGGACGATAGTTGGGGCGCGGCATAGCGCACTTTTGTCGTTCCAGAGGTTTCGCCAGGGCCGATTTTTACAATCACCGAATCCTTTTCTAGTCGGCACGTCTCGCCCTTCTCGATCTTTTTCATATCGACGACAACGTACTTCCCGCCTTCGTTTAACAGTGTGACTGTCATTGTGCTTGGAAGAAATGCCAACTCAGCACCGTCAGCCAACGCCGGCGCGCTAGGCACGACAGCGAAAGTGGTCAAACCAATAATGATGACCGGCAAAGCGCGTGTGATCGCCATCGCTCGTCACTCCTTTTAGATTGTGAACGCGACCGACTTGGCCGCCAGTGCGTCCAGATTGATAGTCGAGCCGACATGACTGTGGAGGCGCATACCATCGCCTCGCACACCACCCGGCGAACTCGCACAACGGCCCAGTTCCCGGCTGGTTCCCGCGCGAAGACGTGCGTACCAAATGTTATGTGGTGACAGGAGGCGATCATGCCCGTCATACTTTGGCTTGTTGGCGTACCCTCGAGCGTGGTCGTGGCGCTTGTGTTGTTCGGTGTAATCTAGATCCAGCGAGTGGGGTCGGCGTGGCGGGCGGCAAGGCCACCCAGGAGTGCGTCGGCAAATTCGAGTACATGCCGGACAACAGCTATAAGGCCAATGGCACGTGCACCCACACCTTCAAAAGCGGAGATAAGAGATTTCACGCCTGGGAGGAGGGAACCCACATTAAGGAGCGCAGCCGATTCACGATCACCGGCGGCACCGGAAAGCTCGATGGCGTCAAGGGCAGCGGAACTTACGCGCTCGATGAACTGACCGACACGCTCCAGGGCGGCACATATACGGAGAAGGTCGAATTGCCTTGAGCCAGTCGGTCTAAGGACCGGCGACCCCGACCACGGTATTCCGGGCCCTAAGGTCCGAGAATAGCGGAAGCGCTGCGACTTATGAGACCCGACTATGGTCGGGACGCCAACCAACCACTCACCGCCACCGGCTCACGGCCTTCAGAGCCACCCACGCCCCGAACAGCCCAAACAGCATCATCGCGACGGACGAGACGTAGAGCATCGGATGCCGCGTCTGCGCGAGCGACCCTCCGATATTCATTTGCATGAGGATCGGCTCCAGAACCAAGTTGCCGACTTCCGCGCCGATGAAGCTGCCGACGAACGCAAGCATGATGCTCACGATCCAGCCAAGCACACCTCGGCCCGACGTCCACGCCTCGTGGATTCCAACCGCCAGCGCAGCGACAAAAAACACCAGCGCGATGGTCATCGGGCCGCCCACACTCGACTGTGGAACCGCGCCGCTGAATTGAAGAGCCAGGATGGCGATTACGGCAATCGGCACGATGTACTTCATGAGGTCCGTCCTTGCTCGGTATGCTGCGTTTCCGAATTCCCTTCGGCGGAATGACGAATGCTCCCCGTCCGCGCCAAGATACTCCCGGCGCTCGTCCGCCGCGAAGGCCAGTTCTTACATTAACTGCAACCCGCGGTGACTTCTGCGCAGCTCACGTGCAAGTGTGGCCGCTCAGAACCGTGTCGGCGAAACGCCGAGGCTACGAACCTCCAAAAATCCAGACCCAGACGAGCCCGTCTTCGGGATGGTCAAGCGAACCTGCCCGCGTAAAGCCGCTGTTGCGAAGCACCTGACACGATGCCCCCTCTTGCGGCAAGGTGTGGGCTTTGATCACGACTTCTGGTTTTGCATCCTGCGCGATCTTTACAAGCGCCCGCGCAGCCTGTTGCGCATAGCCTTTCCCCTCGTGCTCCGGAAACGTGAAATAGGCGATCTCCACCTCGCCTCCTATCGGCGGCCCCGTAAATCCGCACGTGCCAACGTTAATGGTCTCGTCGAACGTCATGTAACAGAGCCAGGGCGCGTAACTGCTGCGGGCCCTATAGTTGTCGAGCGTCGCCGCAATGACCGGGCCGGCGTGTTCACTGAGTTCAACTGACGTGTCGATGCTCCCGCCGAGTTCGATGGCGACTAGCTTGATCCCCATTAATCACCCCTGGCCTGGCGCTGACCTCGGCGGCGAAAAGCGACTTCGGCCGCTGTCCAGCTACGACCGCCGGTCGCTGCTCGGCACGTTCCGTGTCGCAGATCTCCAAGCGCTTGACGACCGGCAATTGGCGCTTAGCTGAAATCGCGTCGCACCATGCTCGGCCCGCCCGTCTCGCCGTCCGCCACCTATCGCGTCTTGGCAACCGGCCCGAGCGGCCGTACCCTACAATCGAAGGAGATCCGGCGATGCGCGCGCCTCGGGTCGTTGCAGCATTGGCATTCGGCTTGGCGTTGCTGCCGGGATTGACCGCGAGCGACGGCCGCGCTGACGACGCGCCGCTGCCCGAACGCCAACAACAAGCCAGCGACATCCTGGCAAAGCTCGACAGCAAGCTTGTGCCGACGCGCGAACAGTTCGTGGCCGGCAGCGTCGCGTTCGCCATCTATCACGAACTCGGGCACTTTCTCATCGATGAGTTCGACATCCCGAACCTCGGCGGGCGCGAAGAGGACATGGCCGACGCCTACGCCGTATTCGAACTCGGGCCACATGCCGCGAAAGAACAGATGCAGTCGGCTGTGCGTCTGTGGCTCAACGTCGCCTACATGAGAGGGGCGACGCCGATTGCATGGTGGGACGAGCACAGCCTCGACGCCCAGCGCGCTTTCCAAGTCGCGTGCTTCCTATCCGGCCGCTGGCCGGAAACCTATGCAGGATTGCCCGAAGCTTTTGGTGCTCCGGCAAGGCGCGCCGGACATTGCGTGACGGAAGCGTATCGCACGCAAGCTGCATGGGTTGAGACGTTGCGTGCGCAAAGCGCCGCCGTCATTCACAAGCAGCGGGCGAAGGTCACCTACGTGCCCGCCCCGCTTGAATTGACCGACACCCAAAAGTGGCTGACCGAAACCAGCCTGCTCGACGGAATCGCACTCGAAATCGGCCGCTACCGATTGCCCGACTGGCGCATCGAAGAACAAGAGGCAAGCGCCAAGCTTCCCCCTGCGCGCGCCCGAGACATGGACAAGCCACACGTCGAAGTGGTCGGCAAGAGCTGCGGCGTGGCGAACGCATACTATGAATTGCCACGGGGCAAGCGCAGCGGCGGCGTATTCTCCGGCCAAGGCGCCGTCGCCGCGTCAAACCCAAAGCTCGTTCTCTGCTATGAATTTATTCAACTCGTCCGCAACATGGCGCAGCAGACTTTGCCGAAATAACCGTCAAATTCCTTTCCTCCGAGCGGTGCCCATGCCGTGATACGCTGGCGCCATGAATCGCCCAAGCGTCAACAGTCCCGTCAATCGGCCGTGGGTCATACTCCTCTTCGCCGGCCTTCTCGGCCTCCCCATCGCCCGCGCAACCGACGCCACCACCGCCCCGGCGTCACTCCCGGCCGCCGAGATCGCAAATCCGCCGGGCCTGCCCGCCATCGGCAAATGGATGTTCGATCATGACGGCTCGATCGCCCATTGGTTGGGCCAGATCGTCGACGGCAAAAAGCTGCACGAGCCGATCAACGTCATCCTTGTCGATGCCACATCATCGAGCCCGAACGAAGCGCGCACAAAGCTCGTCACGGCCGCCAAGGCGGCCGGCTACCCTGTGCGTTTCGGTCATTCGACCGGCTATCGCGGCTTCATCGGCGGCGACCTCTACAGCCAGCTTCCGCAGGGCCGCGACGACGCCTTCTCCAACCGCATTTTCGAAGAGACCAACAACCACGGCCGCATCTTCGGGCCTTATCCGTCGCCCGACGGCTACGTCTTCACCGGCGCCTTCAGCCGCGAAAGCGTGGATTTCATCCGCGACCCACCGCACCGTTACGCCTCGTTCAACAGCGCACGCGACGACTTCGCGCGCAACCTTGCGGCCAAAACCGCGTTTCAACTCTCGGGCATGGTGCCACTCGGCAACGAGATTTCAGATGACCCACACGACACGACCGGCGATCATGATGGCCGTGCCGTCGTTCTCAGGATGAAGTGAAACCATGCTCACCGGCTTCGAGCCGCGTCGTCAGAAGGTCATCTCGCGCACCGCTTTCGCCATGCGCATGGCACGCGCCATCGGGCTGTGGGCTCTGCTCACGTTTGGCGGCCTTGTGATCGGCATGGTCGGCTACGCCTGGACCGAGGGCATGGGATTCGCGGACTCGTTCGTGAACGCCGCCATGATCCTGTCGGGCATGGGCCCCGTCGCCGAGTTGCACACGACGGCGGGCAAAGTGTTCGCGGGCTGCTATGCCATCCTTTCGGGTCTCATCATCGTGATCGGCGCCGGCTTCGTGCTCGCCCCCGTCGCGCACCGCGTCCTGCATCGCTTTCACGTCGAAACCAGCCGGGAGAATTAGGATTGGCGCGCATCTATCTCGCCGGTCCCGAGGTCTTCTTCCCCGATCCCGTCGAACAGGGCGAAATCAAGAAGCGCTTGTGCGCGCAATTCGGTTTCGAAGGCGTCTACCCGCTCGACAACGTCATCGCCGACGCCAACAAGCTCGCGCCCGCCGAACTCGCGCGCCGCATCAGCCAGGGCAATGAAGGCTTGATGCGTTCGTGTGATTTGATCATCGCCAACTGCACGCCCTTTCGCGGTGTCGGCATGGACCCCGGCACGGCCTATGAGGTCGGCTTCATGCGCGCACTCGGCAAGCCGGTGCTCGGCTACGCCAACACCACGAGCGATTATGCGTTACGCGTGCGCGACGCCGCCCCGCTCAGCGCATCCACCTGGGACGCCGAAAGCCACGCCGCCAGCATCGAAGACTTCTGCCTCACCGAAAACCTGATGATCGCGGTCGCCATCATCGAAGACAGCGGCCAATTCGTCACGCACGCAGCCCCACCTAGCCGCGCATTGTCCGACCTGACCGCGTTCCGGCGCTGCCTCGAAATCGCCGCCACGCTCCCATCGCTCCGCTGACCCGGTCGATCCCGGCCGCGCGGTGGTGCTCAAGGGAGGGACTGGTCGACGCAATGCGCGTCTTTAGTGAGCGCCTTTGCTGGAACTAGGCTCGCGTACCCGCGTTAGCAGCCCGGCGCGGCCTTTTCTCAAAAGACAAGCCACAAGGCCGGGCAGCAGGGCAATGGAATGAACATGCCACTCAACGTCCCGCAGTTCGCGCCGGTCGCGATGCTGATCGCCTCGAACGTCTTCATGACCTTCGCCTGGTACGGCCATCTGAAATACACCGACCGCGCGTTATGGGTCGTCGTTCTGGTGAGCTGGGGCATCGCCTTCTTTGAATACTGCCTCGCAGTGCCGGCCAACCGCATTGGCCACGAGGTCTATTCGACCGCCGAACTGAAAACGATGCAGGAAATCATCACGCTCGTCGTGTTTGCGCTGTTTTCGGTGATCTACCTGAAAGAAACCCTGACGATAAATCACGGCGTGGGTTTCGCCCTGATCGCAGCGGGCGCGTTTTTCATCTTCAAGGGCCCGCTGTAATGAACGCCGGGGCCGTCAAGAGAACGACGGGGGAAGCTTTGGTCGAGCGCCCGCTCGACGCGCTGAACTTCTTTCTCGCCGACGTGCGTGACGGTCTTGGCCCCTACCTGGCGATCTACCTGCTCACCGTACACAAGTGGGACGAGGCCTCGATTGGCTTGGTCATGACGATTGCCGGTATTTCTGGGATCGTCGCCCAGACGCCCGCCGGCGCCCTGATAGACCGCACCACGTACAAGCGGGGGCTGCTGATCATTGCTGCCGTGGTCATCACCCTCGGCTCTTTGGCGATGCCGCTGTTTCCGCAGTTCGCGCCGATCGTCGCTCTGCAGGTATTGACGGGCGCCGCCGGATCGATCTTCGCCCCCGCCATTGCCGCGGTGACGCTGGGCATCGTCGGTCCGAAGGCCTTCGCGCGCCGACTTGGTCGCAACGAGGCTTTCAACCACGCGGGCAACGCCGTCGCTGCCGCGCTCGCCGGACTAATGGCCTATCATTTCGGTACGACAGTGGTGTTTTGGCTGATGGCGGCAATGGCCGTCGCGAGCATCGTCGCCACGCTGACCATCCCAGAGAAAGCCATTGATCATCACGTCGCCCGCGGCCTCGAGGCCGGCGTCGAACACGATGCCGACCAGCCGTCCGGTGTCGCCACACTTTTGCACAACCGGCCGCTATTGATCTTCGCCGCGACAACGGTCGCATTCCATTTTGCAAACGCGGCAATGCTGCCGCTGGTGGGACAGAAACTCGCGCTCGCCCACGCCAAGATCGCAACGAGCCTGATGGCTGCCTGCATCGTTGCGGCCCAGCTTGTCATGGTTCCCGTCGCCTACGCGACCGGTTTGAAGGCCGACCAATGGGGCCGAAAGCCGATCTTCCTCGTCGCGTTCGCCATCCTGGCGCTGCGCGGCTTCCTCTATCCCCTGTCGGACGATCCCAGTTGGCTCGTCGGCGTCCAATTGCTCGACGGCGTCGGCGCCGGCATTTTTGGTGCCCTGTTTCCGCTGGTGGTGGCCGACCTGACGCGCGGCACGGGCCGCTTCAACGTCAGCCAGGGAGCGATTTCGACCGCCCAAGGCATCGGAGCGGCGCTGTCCACCGTTGTCGCCGGCCTCATAGTCGTCCATGCGGGCTACGGCGCATCATTCATCACGCTCGGCGCCATCGCGCTCGCCGGCTTCCTGCTCTACCTGCTGGCGATGCCGGAGACGGCTCACTCGAAAACCCCAGGCAGACGGCCCGACGAGTTCGGCCCAAGCTCTGAAAAAAGCCTCGCCGCGAAACCATCGGCTGCAGCGATGCGTCCGCATTGACCAAGCTCGGTACCTCCCGGCCAAAAAAATACTTATCCCCGCCCACTTGGCATCCCGCATAATCGCGTCATCCGCCGCGCGCGAGGGGCTTCCGGAAGCGCCGAAGTCGCGGTGGAGGTGTCCTGTCGCGAGGCCGGCCTCGTGAGCCGGAGCCGAAGGCCGCTACCTTCGGACGCGACGGGCGGGATCAGGTTGAAGCCTTCGCGTTGGGCGACCGCGCGGAGGAAGGCCCAGGCGCGAGGCCGAATGAGGCGAGCCGCAATCCACTTTCGGATCGCGCACGCATCAGCGGCACCACCGCTTCCGAGCCGGAGGTCACGCCCTCCCTGCAAGGCTCGGCCAAGCGCTCGCGGACCGGAGCGGCCGTTCAATCCCCGCAAAAGGACGCCGCGCGGGCGGCCAACCGCTGCCCATTTGATTGCAACGGATTGCAGTGGCTCGCCGCCCGCGCGCCCTCGCACTATGATTTGACTTGGGCCCGCTCCGCCTAGCCGACCGGAGGGCGCAAGACACTTGTCCTGCGCACGGCTAGGTTGGCAGCAGACTTCAATCATCGAACGGCGAAAAAACGCATGACGCTCTCGACACCCTTCACCTTCCGCTTTCTCGAACAGTACGGCGTGCCCCTTCGCCGGATGCGCGCCGGCGAGAAACTGTTCACTCAAGGAGAGCCCGGCGACACCATGCTGCTCGTGCTGGAAGGCAAGATTGACATCGTGGTCAACGGCGAAAAGGTCTCGACCGTCGGTATGCATGGCGTCGTCGGCGAGATGGCGCTGATTGACGATGCCCCGCGCAGCGCCACCGCCATTGCCGCGACCGGCGGCGAAGTCGCGGTCATCGATCAGGCGACGTTCAAGGACCTCGTGCGAGAAGACCCCTCGTTCGCGCTCTATGTCATGGGAATGCTTGCGCGCCGCATCCGCGCCGGTAACAAGGCGTGATGCTCAAGGTGCGATGCCCCCGCGCGTCAGCGCCAAAGCCCCCCGGCGCGTCAGCGCCAGAGCCCAAGATCTTCCCATTGCTCTTCGGGAATCTCGGACCCGAGCTTGTAGGCGAACGATACGGCCTTCATGCCGTCGTCCGTCACGCCGCATGTGAAGTTGAGCGAATACCAGCGGTCCTTCGCCCGCACCGCGCCGCTCGTCGCCTTCACGACATGACCATCGAAGGCAGCCGGACCGCTCGTGCTTGCCTGCACCCGGTCGGCAGCGGGAAGCTGCTTGTCGCGCCGGAGCTGGTCGACCGCGCGGATCGCGCAGATCTGCCGGGCCCGCTCGTCCGTATCGAGCTTCAGAAGCGATTTCTCGATCGTGCCAGCCGCGACCGGCGTACCGGCCACAGCTCCGATTGCGAGCAAAAAGGCTATGCGACGCATACAGATATCCCCCGATGTATCCCCGCCGGTGAGGTTCCAATCAATCTTGACAGGATTTAGGCACGCATTGCCTTTCCGCTTCCCCAGCGCCAAGTTCCGCTCATGCTGCAATGGCAAAAAGAAATTGACATCGAGACCGGCGGCGCCGGCCTCTACGATATTACCGATCGCGTCACAGGCATGGTTAACTCGGCCGCGGTTGAAACGGGGCTCGCCCACCTCTTCTGCCGCCACACGTCAGCCTCGCTCCTCATCCAGGAAAACGCCGACCCGGACGTACAGCGCGACCTTGTCGCATTCTTCAAGCGCCTCGTGCCGGACGGCGACCCCTTGTTCGTTCACCGCAGCGAAGGGCCCGACGATATGCCGGCGCACGTCAAATCGGCGCTGACGCAGACGACGCTGACGATCCCCATTGCGCGCGGCCGCATGGCACTCGGCACCTGGCAGGGCATCTATCTGTTCGAGCATCGCACCGCCCCCCACCGGAGGCGGCTGATCGTGCACGTTGCGGGCAACTAGGCCCGCCGCCCCGCCATCAGATATTCAGGAAGTAATCCCTGATGCGCTCAAGTTCGGTCGCGATTGCCAGATCGTTCGGTTGGTCCAGCCCATACAGATCGAACCGCGTGTTGCTGACGAGGTTAGGCAGCACCGAGGGTATGGCGGACGCAAAAAAGAGCTCGGTTGTATCGCCGCTTTCGCGCGCCTCCCCCTTAGGCTGTCCATGACACGCGATCGCGCACAGGTGTCGCACATTCGTGAGCAGCGGCCTGATACCGGCATCCGACAATTCAAATGCGATATGCGGTCGCCAAACCCGGTCGAAGTAACCCTTCATCAGCGCCGGCAGGCCATACATCCACGTCGGAAATACGAAGATCAGCCGCTCGGCCGACTTAAGGTTGCGCGCAAGTCCCTCAAGGTCGTCAGGCAGCGCCGCGCGATCGTGATAGGTCGCAAGCTCCTGCTGAGAAATGCGCGGATCGAAGCCGAGCGCATTCAGATCATCATGTACGAGCGTCTGTCCGCGCGCGACGACCGATCCCTTCACGATCAGCGCAATCTGGCCCGACAGGCTGGCCGACGATGGATGGCACGTGACAAGCAGGTTCATGGACCACCCACGCGTGCCGCCGCCAAACTAGGACTTCTCCGTGCTGCGACTCTGCGTATCGACGTACTGACGCAGGTATTTGAGCGCATATAGCAGCTCGGACGCCACCCAGTTCTTGCTTCTCACCTCGGGACCCGCGAGTTCGGGCGTCAGGATGGTCTCGATCCATTGCACAGCCGCTGCGCGTTGCACCTTGTCACCGCGCGGGTAGGCATCGACAGTCGCCACAAGTTGCCATTGCAGCTTGTAGTGACGCGTGCGGTCGAAATCCAACGCGCCATCCATCAGTTCGATATATGTGTTTGAAACATCGGTGTCGTTGGCGTCCACGATTGTGTAGTCGATCTCGTCGAGCCACGCACTGTCGGTTGCCGCCAAGAGACCCTCGGCACCGCAAACATGCAGCGCATGAATGGCGAGCCCAGAGATACTGATCGACTTGATATGCGGATCGTTGGCCGGATAGTCAAACCAGCGCGCCTTGCCCGTCAGCTTCGACCGCGAAAGCCAGTTCAACGCCCCGTCGACGGCGAGGCTTGCTTTTTCGGAGCGCACCTTGTCGGCCGCAAGTTGGGGCCGGAGGCTGCACAACGCCAGCGTCGCCCACGCCGTCGCATATGTGGAAGCGTTGCGTGCTTCCACCTTCGCGGGATGAAGCGGCCACCAGCCATCCGGCGACTGCCGGGCCAGCAGGAAATCGATGCTTGTATCGGGTGGCGGAAGTCCGAGTTTGGACATCGCAAACAGTGTCCATCCGCTCGCCGCCGTGTGTGGCTGCTTCTGCGGCGTCTCGCGCCAGCATCCACAGCTCGCGTCCATGTTGCGCTCGAAAAAGCCCCTCACCGCATCCGATGTCACCGGCGACTTGTCGCCCAGCGCCACGATCATTTGCGATACCGCCCAGGTATTGAATCCCTGGTCGACGCCCAGGTCGCGACGGCGCAAGTCTACGGCCTGATCGCGCTCCAGCGTATCGATCAGCTCCGCGAGATTCTTCTGCGCGGATTGCGAAAGCGGTAGATACTTTTCGCTGTCGACGGTCGTCAGCAGCGCAACGTAGTAGCTGCGCTCCACGAGCCGCAGAATCTGAGTCGGATACTGATGTATGACATAAGAAGCGGCGCCCACCGCAATGAATGCGGCCTTGCTCGCGAGGTTCATGGCCCGCAGCAGCTCAAATGCCTTGCTGAACCGGCCCGTAATCACGAACCAAATGAACGTGAAAATGTCTTTCATCTGGCCTCATGCCAAGCCGGCAGCACGCCAACAGAAAGTGGGAAAATGAAACGGCGAAATGTCTGGCATCCGCTCTTTGGGCTGTCAATCGCCCGCGACCGGCAAGTCACAGGCCTGACAATATCAATCAGTCGATCGCGATAATTTCGCCGACCATCGCACCGGCCCGAACCGCATCGCCCTGATCCTTGCCCAGCAGCGCTTGGGCCAGGGGCGATACATACGAAATCGACCCGCTCGCAGGATTGGCCTCGTCCTCACCGACAATGGCATATGTGACCCTGCGGCCGTCCTCCCGTTCCAGCGTTACGCGCGAACCAAATTGCACGCCGGCATCCGGTTGCGGACCAGCTTGCAGTTCCGCACTCGACTGTCGGTGCGCCCAATAACGCAGGTCGCGCGACGCGCGCGCGATACCCGCGCGGTCATTGTCCGTTTGCGCCTGCGCCAGCGCCGTCTGGGCCTTGGCGACCTCGGCGTCGATCATGGCAAGCCCGGCAGCAGTCACCAGATTGCGGTGCGCGGACACGAGCTTCTCGGGCAGCTCCTCCGCACCATCATCGGTCTCTTTGACAAACGCTCTGCTCATCGATCGATCCAGCGAAATCTTGGCCAGCGCTCAGCCGCGAACACGCGCCGCGCGCTCAGAGGCCAGCTTCAAGACTTCCAGGCGGTCGCTGTCCGTCTCGATCACGGCGAAATCGCGCAGCAGCTGAAGGCTTTGCACGAAGCGATCGTCCGACGCGTCGCGCCCAAGAAGTCCGGGCACACCGCTTTCGCGAAATCCCGGGCCGGCATCGCCATCATCACATGTGGCGACCACGGCCAGCATGGTCGCCAGGACTTCAGCCGGTAGCGGAATATCGCCAGCCTCGAAGGCATGCAGCTCGTCCAAACTTATGTTGCAAGCGGACGCGAACGCCTCATCGCTCAGCCCCGCACTCCGACGGCGCCGACCAATATGCTCGACTATCTCCTGCCGCGCCGATGACATCCCGCTTCCGATCCGGCGGCCGCACGAATTGCCCCCAACCGCCCTCGCCATTATAGCAAGGTGCGCCGCTCTCCGCCCGAAATGTCGGAAATATCAATAGATTGCACGACGCCCAGTTAGGGCAATCTGTAGTTGAAACTGATCGAGATGCGCTCAGCCTTGGCGCGGTTGACCAGCACCTCGTGGCGCAACCAGCTCTCCCACAACAGCAGTGTCCCCGGTTCCGGCGAAATCGTCGCGAATGTCTCGTTCGCACTCCGCGCCGTTTGCTTGCGAGCCGGCGCCGCCATCATAAGCGGCAATCGCGGATCCTCGAATTTGATCGCGCTCGCTCCCTTCGGCACCGCGACATAGAATGTGCCGCTAACGACGCTGTGGGGGTGAATGTGGGCGCTGTGATAGCCGTCGGGCTCGAGCACATTGATCCAAAGGCTGTCGAGTTCGAGCGCGCGTCCTGAAAGTTCAAAGTCGACGGCCTTTGCGAAGCGCGAGACCGACGTATCAAGCATCCCAACGAGATCGGCAAACACCGGGTTGCGATCAGGGAGATCGTTAAGCGAGGCATATGAAGTATAACCCGGGTAGGCCTTTGCCGCCGACCATGCCTGTCCGGCGCGATCCTCTGCCGCAATGTCCCTGCACGCGCGAGCCAGTTCCGCTACAAGGCCCTTGCGCTCACGCTGTCCAAACTCCTCGCGATAGATGCTGGTCACGAAGTGGTGCTCAATACGCGGCATCGGATCTCGCTCCAGACGGGGAAGAAATGTCGCGTTTACGCAACGCGTCACGCGCTTGGAAGTACACAGACCAACCTGCTACAGAGCCCACAAACAACCAAATCGAACGGGAGTCCGCCCATGTCCGACACCAGCCCCGAATCGCAGGCGCGCGCCAAAACGGCCCAGCTTATCCGCGACTACTACGCGGCCTTCAACCAAGGCGACAGCGACAGCATGCTCGCATTCCTCGCCGACGACGTAATCCACGACGTTAACCAGGGTGAGCGACGCGTCGGCAAGGACAAGTTCCGCGCTTTCAACGCACGCATGGACCACAATTACAAGGAGGAGCTGAAGGACATCGTCGTGATGGTGTCGAAGGACGCAACGCGTGCTTCCGCCGAATTCAACGTCCACGGCGAATACAAAAACACCGAAGACGGCCTTCCGCCGGCGAAAGGTCAGAAGTATGTGCTGCCAGCCGGCACATTCTTCGCAATACGCGACGGCAAGATCGCCCGCGTGACGACCTACTACAATCTTACCGACTGGATTGCCCAGGTCGCCGGCTGAGCGGGAGCGCTTGATGTTGCTGACCATGCTCAAGTGCAAGCTGCACCGGTTCTGCGTAACCGAATGCGACTTGCACTACGAGGGCTCGATTTCGATCGACAAGAAGCTGATCGAAGCAAGCGGGCTGCTCGTCAACGAGCGGGTTGAGATCTACAACATCGACAATGGCGAACGCTTCGCGACGTACGTTATTGAGGGCGCACGCGGCTCAGGCGTCATAGGGCTGAATGGCGCGGCCGCGCGCAAGGCGTGCGTGGGTGATAAGCTCATCATCTGTGCCTACGCCCAGATGACACCGGACGAAGCGAAAGAGCACGAGCCGGCCGTCGTCGTCGCCGGCTCCAAGAATAGAGCGGTTAGGAAATGACGGGCGATCGCAAAAAGCTCGACGTCAAGTCGGTTACCGGACACGACATCGACGCGATCCTGCCCGATCTCGCGCGTCTGCGGATGACCGTCTTCCGCGATTGGCCCTATCTCTACGACGGCACGCTCGAATATGAGGAGAAGTACCTGAAAACCTTCGCCGCCGCGAAAGGCGCGGTGGTGATCGCCGCCTATGACGGCAACGAGATGGTCGGTGCGTCGACCGGCGCCCCGATGATCGAGCATGCCGACGAATTTGGCGAGCCATTCCGCAAGAAGGGCTACGACATCTCCAAGATCTTCTATTGCGGCGAAAGCGTCCTGCTCAAAAGTCACCGCGGCTACGGCCTCGGCCACGCCTTTTTCGAGGGCCGAGAAGCACAGGCTCACAAGCTCGGCGGCTTCACGCACTCAACGTTCTGCCGTGTCATCCGTCCCGACGATCATCCGCTGAAACCGGTCGATTACGCCCCGCTCGATCCATTCTGGCGCAAGCGCGGCTATGCTCCCGTTGACGGGCTCATCGCGACCTACGACTGGAAGGATATCGATCAGTCGGAAGAGACGATGCATCAAATGCAGTTCTGGATGAAAGCACTCTGATGGCGGCACCGACCAGCCTCAAAATCGCAAGCAGCCAGTATCCGATCGGCCAGCCGAAGACGCTCGTCGAGTGGGAGCAGAAGATCGCCCTGTGGGTGAAAACCGGCGCCGCGACGGGTGCCGAACTTCTGGTCTTTCCCGAATACGCCGCGATCGAGCAGGCCGCCTGCTTCGGGCCGGAAGTCTATGGCGACCTCAAAATTACGCTCACCAAGGTGGCGGAACTCGCGACTTCGCGGATCGAACTGCACGCTGCGCTCGCGAAGGAATATGGCGTCCATATCCTTGCCGGCTCCGGACCCGTTTTGAAACCCGACGGCCGTTTCGTCAACGCGGCCCAGCTGATCACACCGGCCGGCAAGGTCGGTGAACAGGAAAAGCTCGTGATGACGCCGTTCGAACGCGACTGGGGCATTTCGGCAGGCGCTCCTGTGCGCGTTTTCGAGACCGCGATCGCCACCTTTGGCATCGCCATCTGCTACGATAGTGAATTCCCGCTGCTGGTACGCGCCATGGCAGAAGCAGGCGCCGACGTCGTCCTCGTTCCTTCCTGCACGGAACGCCGCTCCGGTTATCACCGCGTGCGCACCGGATCTCTGTCGCGCGCGCTCGAAAACGGGATCGCAACCGTCCAATCGCCGACGGTCGGCGACGCGCCTTGGTCGCCTGCGGTTGATTTCAATGCCGGGGCAGCCGGCATCTATGTCCCGTCGGAGCAGGATATCTCGGAGGACGGCGTGCTTGCATGCGGCACGCTCGATCAGGCCGAGTGGGTGACGGCGACTATCGATATCGCACGCCTGCGTCGCGTGCGAGAAACGGGCGAGATGCGCAATTCGCAAGACTGGAACTTGCAGCCCGGCGCGCCCGCGGCGCACGTCGCCGTCGAGCGCGTTTCGCTAATCTGAAGCCGCGAAGCTACTTGAGTTCCCACGTAACCGTCACGCGCGCTTCCAGCGTCTCGGTGCCTTGCTCGATCGGAGCCGCCATCTCGGCTTTCGCCATCCGCACCCCGCCATAAGGACGCGGCGGCGCGAATGCGACATCCTCGGCAATCTGCAGAACGCTGCCCAGCTCCGCTCCGCCCGCTTTCGCCAGCAATTCCGCGCGCCGATAGGCGTTTGCCATCGCGGCCTTGCGCGCATCGTCTTTAAGCGTCTCGGCCTTGGAGACTTCAAAATCAAGGCTGTTCACCTGATTTGCACCGGCCGATACGAGTTGATCCAGCACCTCACCAAGCTTCGCCAGATCACGGACCAGAACGCTCACCTGATTGGTGACGCGATAGCCGCTAATCTGCGGCGGCGAACCTTCCTTCGGATAAACCATTACCGGATCGATGTTAAAGGACGAGGTCTGTATATCCTTGCCATCGACGCCTTTGCCTTTCAGCTCGGCGATCACCTTGGTCATGGATTCGGTGTTCTTGGTCAGCGCATCACGCGCTGTCGACGCCTCGACCGTCACGCCCGTGTTGACGCGCGCCCGATCGGGAGCCGCTTCAACCGTTCCCGACGCCGTTACCGTGACCGTGCGCTCCATGCGCTTCTCCTCAGCCCTGGCGTCCGCCGGAACGAGGCCACTTGCGGCAGTTGCTGCCACCACGCTGGCGACGAACGCTGCGCGACGTATTGACATTGATTTGCACTCCCAATTGACGCTTGCGCGCTTGCGGTAAGATCGCAACGAGGAAAAATCAGGGCGAAGGCGTGGTGCGAGGACAAATCTCTGCTATGAGAGCCGCCTTCGGGGCCCGTAGCTCAATGGTTAGAGCTGACGGCTCATAACCGTCTGGTTCCAGGTTCGAGTCCTGGCGGGCCCACCAATCCCTTTTACGAATTTTTCCATCCTTATGATGAACCTTGTCAAAATCCCCCAGCAGGGATCAAAGGACGAACGATACCCAACCTCGCGGATCACAACGGCTTGCCAGCGCATCGCGTCGGATGGCACCGTTGAGCTGCTCGACCGCATAGTCCCAGAAGCCGCCATTGCCGAATTGAAGCCGGCGCCCCGTGCGCGCATGGACCAGGCCTTCTAACGGCGCCCGCCGTCAAGCTTTTCGCGGCCGCGGGGTCCAAATGATCAGAACGGCAACGCGCGTCGAAGTCCTCGGCCGACGCGCTGGACGCCGCCTGCAGCCGCGCGGCCGACTTTCGTAATCGGTCGCGCCTTGATCACGCGCTTCAAAGGATCGACGGTCAGTTTCTTGCCGACGAAGGGAAACGCGGCGCCGACGCCCGTCAAACCCGGGATCAGTTTTTCCGAGAAACGCATGGGCGCCGAGATGACACCGGCGACCGACGCATGGACGACGCGACCGACCGACCGGTGACGTCGGCACGACGTCTTCCTGTTGCAGATATTGACCTCGCCTTCGTGCAGCAGCACCAGCGTGTCGCCACTGCCGTCGACGTACACGTCGAAGACCGTTCCTCGGACGCCGATGGTGGCGGATGGCGTTTCCAGCCTGTAGGCCTCTTTCTTTTGCGCGCCCGTGATGAACCGGAACGTGCCTTTGAGAAAGTTCATGCTGATCGTCGTGACGCCGTCCGACTTGCCGATGACGAACTCATCGAGCCGCATGCCGGCGTTTGGTCCCAGCGCCAGCTTGGTCTGATCGTCCAGCCGTAACTCAGCCTCGGAATCCGCGCCGGTCTCGAGAAGTTCCAAGTGATGAACGCGGCCACCCTCGGCCAGATCGCGCTTGTCGTTGCCAAGCGTGGCGACCACTTCGCGCTTCACAACGATCGCGGTACCGATTTCGGTCGGTGCTTCCTGCGCGCGTACTTTGCCGGCGGCAAGAGCATTTGCACAAATTCCTAGGACGATCGTCGATGCACACGCGTGCAACAACCGGCGCGTCACGCGTGACTGCTCCATCGCCCGATCAACTTTCTTGGTTTCCCTCGCCTTGGGGAGAAACTATCATGCGCGAGCATAAATAATCCACGGGCGATCCATTCTGTGACCTCCAAGAAACGAGCGCTCAATCGCTGGTTCAGCATCAAGTCTGCCTATTGGTTGATCGTTCTGTCTGTTGTTTCATCATGCGTCGCACTGCGCGTTGCTGATCCGGGCTTCATGGTTCGCCTCCGACTCCTTGGCTTCGATCTGCTTCAGCAGGTGTCACCGCGCGCTCCGAATCCGACGTATCCGGTCCGCATCATCGATATCGACGAGCGATCGCTTGAAGCCCACGGCAGCTGGCCTTGGCGTCGCGATGTCCTTGCCGAGCTGGTCGACAAGTTGTTCGGCGCTGGCGTGCGCATTGTCGTCTTCGACGTCGTATTTCCGTCGGCGAGCGTTGCGGCACTCGATCAACTGCCGCCCGCGATCAGAGATGACGGCGAGTTGAAACCTCTGCTGGACAAGCTGCGAAGCGTTCAGGCATCGCCCGATGCCGTGTTCGCAAACGCCATCGCCGATGGACCCACCGTCCTGGGCATCATTGGAACATCGGCACATGCGTCGAACACGCCACCGTCGGCCAAGGCCTCATTTGCGACGGTGGGCGAGACGCCATCCCAATTTGCGCCAAGCTTCACGACCGCATCCAGCAATCTGGCGGCTCTTGAGAAGAGCGCGGCCGGCATCGGCGTCATGAACTGGCTCCCGGACCATGATCAAATTCTCCGCCGCATTCCGACCGTCGTCACGATTGACGGCAGGCTTTATCCGTCGCTCGCGATAGAGGCGCTCCGGGTATTCAAGGGCGTCAAAACGATCGGCGTGCGCTCCGCTGGCGACGGCGGATTTGGAGGTGATCGCGGAATCACATCAATCGCTGTTGGCGACACCCGGATACCGACCGATCAGGACGGCCAGCTTTGGCTATCATTCTCGCGACACGATCCGAAGCGGGCGATATCGGCGCGCGACGTGCTGAGCGGGACTTCGCGGCCGGAACAGTTGAAGGACCGCATCGCGATTATTGGTACGAGCGCGCCGGGGCTGCTCGATCTGCGTGCCACGCCGTTGGACCCCGTGATCTCCGGCGTCGAAATTCACGCCCAGGCGCTCGAACAGTTGCTCGCAAACCGGCTTCTGGTCAGGCCCGATTTCGCCAAGGGTCTTGAGATCGTCTTGGCCGTCGTGGCGGCCCTGATGCTGGCGGCCGTTGTCTACCTCTACGGCGCACGCAACTCGGCGGCTGCCGGCTTCATGAGCGTGTGCGCCCTCTTCGGCGGCAGCTTGTGGGCCTTCAACAGCGGCCTCCTGCTCGATGCGATCTTCCCGGTCATCGCAAGTACCGCGGCCTATATTTTCGGAACCGGATATCTCTACTACGAAGCAGAAAGCGAGCGGAACCGTAGCCGCGAGGCGCTGCGGCGCATTGCCCAGGAAATGGAATCCGCGGCCCAGATCCAACGTACATTTCTCCCCAAAGACGTTCCCACCGGCCCCATGCAGGAAAAGTTCGATCTCTTTGCCGTCATGAAACCCGCCAAGTCGGTCGGCGGTGACTTCTTCGACTATTTTCTTATCAACGAACGCAAGCTCGGCTTCGTGGTGGGCGACGTTTCGGGCAAGGGCGTGCCGGCGGCGCTGTTCATGAGCGTCTCGAGGACCGTTCTGCGCACGATCGCGTTCGAGGATTCAGAACCTGGCGAAACGCTTTCCAAGGTCAACACGATCCTGGCTCGCGACAACAGCGAAGGCATGTTCGTCACTATCTTCTATGCCGTGCTGGATCTGCAGAGCGGTCGGCTGGCATTTTCCAGCGCCGGCCATGACGACGCGCTCTACATCGACCGTTCCGGGGCGTGCGAGCGCTTGAATTTCATGGCGCCCGCCATCGGCCTTTTCGAGGAGGCCACATTCCCGACCGCGACACGCCAGCTCGATAACGGCGATACCATCATGCTGCTGACGGACGGGATTACCGAAGCTTTCAGCATCGACGGCCGCGTGTTCAGCGCCGACCGCGTCGTCAAGTTCGCCACGCGACGGCCTTATGCCGGTGCGCGCGATCTGGTCGTGTCTCTGGCTGACGAGGTTGAGCGGTTCTCCGAAGGCACCGACCAGTCCGACGACATCACCTGCGTCGCCATGCGCTTTATGGCTTAGCCGCCTCGCAGACGATCTCAAGACGGTTGCAGGCTCCGATACGCGCGTACGCCAGTCGCGTCGCATAAGCTTTGATAAGCGCGATGCCGAAGCCGCCGGGTTCGTCGTTGAGCAGGTCGCGCGTCGCGGGCGCCTGCCACTCCATGATGCTGAACGGCACGCCATTGTCGGTGACGATCGCGCGTGCCATGCCGGGTTTTAAATCGATTTCCACGACCGCCGCCGGCCGCGGCGTGTCCGTCAGGCCGTAACTGATGAGATTGGAAAGAACTTCGTTGATGCAAAGCTTGAGATCGGCCGCGATGGATTGTTCAATACCGCTCTCGACACTTTTTTCGTCGAACCACTCGTTAAATCGCGTGACATCGGAGGGTGTCGGAGTGAAGCCAATCGTGCCTTCCAGACTCATTTAGAGAACTCGGCGATCGCGGCGTTCTCACCCGCTACAACCGG
>CADECN010000013.1 GCA_902825785.1 uncultured Hyphomicrobium sp.
TGGATCTGTGCGTGCACGCCAGTCTTCACGTCGGGAAAACGGTCTCCCGGCACGCCGCCACCGGTGGTGCCAATGCCCGCAAAGTTGTTCTGGCGTGGGTCGACGTCGCCGCGTTTGCCGTCGGCGCGGTGAAACTTCAGATAGTTCGTCTCGACCGTCATCTGGAAGAAGGCGTAGTCCCACCGTACGCGCCAGGCTTCGCCAAAGTGCCTGTACCAGTGCGCGATTTCGCGAAACCTCGGATCGAGGTTCTGGTTGCGCTCGGCGAGGAAAGCCATGAGGCGCGCGGGCGTCACGCATTGCGGAACGGCGTTACGCGCATCAAGTCGAATAGCGGGTGCGGCCTCGACACGCGCGCCTAAGAGTGCGAGCCAAGACACGATGGCTGCACTGATCGCGGTGGCCGTTACTCGGCGGCGCACGCGCCGCGCGGGTCCCCTCTTGACCCGATACGCCATGGATCAACCCTCGGGGCAGAGCTCGAATGCTTTGTCGAGTGCTTGTTCGGGGTTTGCGAATTCGGCAACCGTCTCGCCGCCCTTTGCGTATGCGGCGATGTAGGCCTCGACTTCGCGACTAGCGGACCCCTCATTGACATCGAGTACGGTGAAGTTGTCCTGGCTGCCCGTGCGCGCTTTGATGATAATGGCGCGCGTGCCACCGTAGCTCGCCGTCCAAACCTTACAGCCCGGTTTGGCAGGTGCCTTGAGGACGGCCGCAGGCTTGAGCGCGGATTGCGCGCCTGCACCAATCACAGCCGCGGTTTTGATCGGTTCGGCTGTTATGTGAGGCTGCGTTTCGGACTTCAATTTGCTCGGTGCCGGCTTCGTCTCGTCAACAGCGACGGCGGCGGGCTGCTCTGCCACCGGCGTCTGGGCATTCAGTATTTTGATGGCGGGAGCCGAGGCGGCCGCCTGCTGTGCGGGCTCACCAACGGCGGGCTTGTCGCTTTCCTGCTCGACCAGCGACTGGGCGCCCAGGTTAGAGCGTACGAACGAGCCCGAGGCGCGTGCTTCTTCGACAGCGCGACGGGCGAGGTCGGCGCCAGAAATCTTTTGCGTCGCGGCGTCGATTTGCGGGTTCTCGGCGGTCGCGCTGGCTTCGGCCACCTTCACCGTGCTTTGCCCGGCGTCCGGCTTGCCAAGGGCAAGCAACTCAGGCCTTGGGTCTGGACCGTTGCAGGGGCCCTCATAAAAAGCGTCGGCGATGTTGCCGATGTCACGAGAATAGGCGCGGGACGTCGGCGCCCACTGTTTTGCAACAAGTGCAAACGTCATGGGCCCCTTAATCGACTTCTGGAAGGTGGTCAGGACACCCCATTCCTGGACCTTGCGAGTCCGCTCGGCGACTGGATTCTCAATCGTTTCGCCAGCGTAGAGCAGCAAATGCTGGAGATGGGCTTTGACGCCAGTGGCAACGTCCGGGAAGCTTTCGCCGGGCTGCTTGCGGCCGGTTGCGCCCAGACCAGCGAAGTTGTTCTGGTCGATCGAGACGTCGCCTTTGAAGGTCAGGTTGCCGGTCTCCAGAAGCATCTGGAAAAAGGCGGTGTCCCAACGAATTCCGATTTCATCGCCAATCCGCATGTAGTCGGCGGCGATGGTTGAGAACTTCGGGTCGAGTTTCTGGTTACGCGCTTCCAGAAACGCCATAAGGCGGCCGGGCGTCGTGCACGCGGGAACGGTATTGGTTTGGGAGAGTTTGACCTGCGGCAGGTCGGCGGCCCCTGCCTGGGTCGGCAGCGTCAGAGACGCGGCGGCAGCCAAAGCGAGCGCGAGCGGCGCCCGAGCACGGCAGTTCATCGAATCACCTGTCAACACGCGGTACCCCCTCGCGAGAAGCACCCTACAAAACCGACAAGGTTTCTAGGCGCTTAACGTTAATATTCCGTTTATGAGAACCCCCCGAAGGCTCCACAGTCAGGCTCGCCGAGCATTGGGGCAGCAATTGGAGCGAGGCAGGGTGCTATTTGGGCAAGCGGCTACCGCCGCAAGCTTCGCGTCAGGTTAGGTGCTGGCCGCCGTCGAGCGCGATCATCTGGCCGGTCATCGACGGCGTCGCCAGAATGAAGCGCACCGCGGCCGTGATCTCTTCGCTAGCAGGTCCGCGACCCAGAAGCGTTGTTGCTTTCTCCGCTGCGAAATCCGGTTCCGTCTGATGGACGCTCTGGAATGTCGGGCCGGGACCTATCGCATTGACGCGAATACGAGGTGCGAGGCTCTGAGCGAGCGTCCTCGTGGCGGTCCAGAGACCCGCCTTCGAGATCGTGTAGGAGAAAAAATCGGGCGTCAGCTTCCAAACGCGCTGATCTATGATGTTGATTATGTTTCCTTCAATGTCACCCGGCAGGTGACGGATCATGGCTTGGGCAAGGAAGACCGGGGCCTTTAGGTTGACATCGAGGTGTTTGTCCCACGTTGCCTCATCAACGCTCTCGATGTTGTCCGGCAGGAATTCGGACGCGTTGTTGATGAGACACGATGGCGGGCCGAGGCGGCGGGCAATCGAATCAACGAGTGCTCGGATAGAGCCGGTATCCCTGAGATCGGCTGGAAATAACTGGGCAATCCCGCCTTGAGCAGCAATTTCGGATGCGAGGCGCTCGGCATCTTGGCTGGAATTGCGGTAGTGCACAGCGACGGCCCATCCGGATTGCGCCAGGTCGCGTGCGATAGCTCGCCCGATGCGCCGCGCGGCCCCGGTTATCAGGGCGACCGGGGGCCGGTCGTTCGGCGCATTCATGCCGGAATCCTTATGCTCACGCGTGTCGCTGTCTGCGTTTGCGTGATTTTTGGGTCACAAATCGGTCGAGGGACGAGATTCGCGCATTCGGTGCTCTTCTGTGCGCGTAAACCGGCGACCAGCAATTCATCAGCTTAATGAAAGTTTATGCGCCGACTTAACGAAAAGTTACGTCGCGAGCTCAAGTCCTGCCTATTTTCAAGGCATTTTCTGCGTCTCCGGGCCGGTAAACGAAGCACCGTTGCTCGATAGCGACAGCACAGGCCCAAGTCATGCGCCGCGTTCACTAATTGCTTGTCTCAGGGGGTCGGAAAAGTTTTCTTACTGGTCAAGCGTCGAGAGTCGCCGGGAGGTCTTCAGGGGCCGTTCGCCGACTTTCGATCAGGAATTCAGGGCACGGGGGTTATCTTAACATGACGAATATCAAGAGTTTGTTGGGCGCTGCTGGACTGGCTGCGGTCGCGATGATGGCAGCGGCTCCTGTGGCCAACGCCGAAGATCGTGAGTTTGCTTGGAGCATCACCATCGGTGGTACCAGCGACTACATCTTCCGCGGTGTTTCCTTCACGCAAGAAGATCCGGCCTTCCAGGCATCGGTCGACTTCTCGTACGGCATCGCCTACCTCGGTTTCTGGGGTTCGAACATCGACAACGGCGATGGCTTCGAGCCTTGGGAGCTTGACATCTACGCCGGCATCAAGCCGGTCCTTGGCCCGGCAACCTTCGACTTCGGCGTCGTGGTCTACACCTATCCGGACGCCGATACCGGTCCGAACACCGAGTACTACGAGCTGAAGGCAGGTGTTTCGGGCGAGGTCTTCAAAAACCTGACGGCAGGCGCGACCTTCTGGTTCACGCCGGACCAGTCGAACTATTCGGAGACCTTCACGATCGAAGGTACGCTCGCCTACGCGCTTCCGCAGGTCGGCATCTTTGCTCCGTCGATCAGCGGCTTGATCGGCTACACCGAGGATACGGACAATACCGACGTGTTCGCTCTGGGCGGCATCGACAGCTACACGTACTGGAACGCCGGCTTGACCCTTGCGGTTGAGAAGTTCTCGATGGACTTCCGCTACTGGGATACCGACGTCGACAGCGACCCCGCTTCCAACGATCTGACGGACTCGCGCTTCGTCTTCTCGGCAAAGGTCACGCTGCCGTAATTCAATCGCCGCCTACCAGGGTGGTTTGGAAACCGGGGACGCAAGTCTCCGGTTTTCTTTTTGTCTCGCAGCTTGACCCAATCTGGTTTCGGTTTCCGATCAGGAACGGCTGCGAGCGCGGGCAAACTTCAAGCTAAATTTAGCTACCGCGCAGGCTCTCAATGACGCGTGGGCGCGGGAGGGGTTGCGTGCGATTTGCGCCTGGCGCGGCGGCCGGACCGTCACTGTCACGCGCGGTGGAGCGCGCGGGCGGGACCAGGACGCGGTCGGCCGAGCACATTTTGCGCTGGTTCTCGTTGCCGCCGCAGTCTCGCGGTTTGCCATCGCGCGTGAAACATATGCGGACTTCTCGCAGCCTGTTGCCGGCGCCGCCGCATGAAACCGCGATCATGCTCTGTCGGAGAGTTGGATTCACATCGATGAACAGGCCGATGATTTCCCCTGGGGAGTAGAACTGAGTTTCAAAGGGGTTCACGAATGCCTTCGGGATTCGAATGCTACTCAACAGAGCACGCGACGTGGAGAAGTACGCCTCGGGATTGAGCCCCGAGCACGTGCCGTGTTTGCGATATTCGTGAATGACGAGCTTCTGACTTGGCATGATGTCGAGCATGCCATCGATCACCGGCTGGGGCACGAAGGGTCGTCTCGGCAGTCGGCAATTCTGCGGCCAACCGCGCTCGTACTGTGGCCATAGGCCGTGCAAGATGAATGAATATCGGCGGCCGTCCCGGCGCGCGCACTGTTGGGCATCTTCTTCGCTGGCGTCCGAGCAGTAGGTCGGGCTCCAGGAAAGCACGAGCGAATAGTAATCGAACTGACCCGCGATATTGCGTTGCTCTTGCGGATTGAAGCGTTCGCTCGGCCATGGCCAGCGTTGATCGCGCTCATTCGAGTAGTCGTCGCGCGGGCCGATGTCGGGCATTTGCCGGTATTGCGCCGAGGCGGCGCCTGCGGCGAGCGTCGCTGCAAACGCCGCAAGGATGAATCTCGATCCGAAAATTTTTGGCATCGGTGCCGTAGGTTCCTTTGGTTGCTTTAGGCCGGTGCTGGATCCGCAGCAGTGCGGTCGGGCCGTTGCGCGTCATGCTGGGTGAGCGAGCGCCTCGAGAATGCGGGCCCAACTGCGCGCGCCTTTTGTGAAGCTGCGCATGTTGTACTTTTCGTTCGGCGAATGGATGCGATCGTCCTCCAGTCCAAAGCCGATCAGCAGGCTGTCCATGCCGAGCGCATCGCGGAACGACGAGACGATCGGGATCGATGCGCCGCATCCCATCAATACGGTTGGCTTGCCCCACTCTTCTTCGAGGGCCTTGGCGGCGGATTTCATCGCAAGCGAGGTGGTGTCGAACATGATGGCGCCGGAACCGGGATGTCCTAGCCATGTCGCCTCGCAGTCGGGCGGCAGAATTTTCGCGACGTAGTCTCTTATCGATTTAACGACGTGAGTCGGGTCCTGACCCGGCACCAGCCGGCAGGTGACCTTGACCGACGCCCTGGCGGGAATGACTGTCTTTGAGCCGACGCCTTGGTAGCCTCCGGTCACACCGTTGAATTCGAGCGTCGGCCGCGACCAAAGCTGCTCGATGACGGAACGGTTGCTTTCGCCCGCGGCGGTCTTGAGACCAACGGAATTCAGGAACGATTCCGCCCTGAGGCCGAGTGAATCCCATTGCTGCAACTGTTCTGCGGTCGGCTCTTTGACGCCGTCGTAAAAGCCCGGAACGGCGACGCGACCATGGTCGTCGTGCATCGCAGCCATGACCTTGGCCAGCGCGCGGATCGGATTGATGACGGGACCGCCGTACAGTCCGGAGTGCAGGTCACGCGACGGGCCGGAAATGACAAGCTCGTCTCCGACAAGGCCGCGCAGCATGGTTGTGATCGCGGGCGTGTCCTTATCCCATTGACCAGTATCGCAGACAAGCACGTAGTCCGCCTTCAACTCATGTCCGTGCTGGGCGAGAAACGCAGGTAGCGAAGGCGAGCCGCATTCTTCCTCGCCTTCGATGAGCACCGAAACGGCAATGGGCAATTCGCCCGCGACATCCTTCCAAGCGCGTGCGGCTTCGAAGAAGGTCATCAACTGACCCTTGTTGTCTTCGGCGCCACGCGCGACGATCACTTCGCCGTTGTCCGGCTCATTCAAAATACGCGGTTCGAACGGCGGGGTTGTCCAGAGGTCGAGAGGATCGGGTGGCTGCACGTCGTAGTGACCATAGAAGAGTACGTGCGGCATTCCTTTCGGTCGTTCCGCGCGATCATGAGCGACGACCATCGGATGACCTGTGGTTTTTACGACCTTGGCTTCAGCGAACCCCAGCTCCTTGAGTGTCGCAGCGCACCATTCGGCAGCTCTTACGCAGCTTGTCGCGTATGCTGGATCGGTCGATACGCTGTCGATGCGAAGCAGCTCGAACAATCGATCGAGGCCTGCCGACTTCGATCGGTCGAGGGTCGCTAGCACGGATTGCAGACGGCTCATGTGTTCAGAATTCCAACATTTCAACTAAGCGCTTTTCGCTATGCGGAGCGCTAGGATTGTAGCCATGGGGCTGCTATGGCACAGACCCGGTACCGGAACGTGGCGGGGGCGGATCGACCCGAGGTTTGATGGCACAGCTCAGCTCTGACGGCAAAAAGAAATGGGTATTCTCGTTCACACCAGGCGCTGCGGACGGAACTGCCGCGATGAAGGATCTGCTCGGCGGCAAGGGTGCTAACCTCGCCGAAATGGCACGCCTTGGGTTGCCGGTGCCGCCAGGGTTCACAATCACCACTGAAGTTTGCCAGGCCTTTTTCGACGCAGGCAAGAAACTGCCGGACGGTCTCAAGTCTGTGGTGGAGACGGCGCTTGCCGCTATTGGCGACACGGTCGGCGCCAAGTTCGGTGACGACAAGACGCCGCTCCTCGTATCGGTGCGTTCAGGCTCCCGCGCTTCAATGCCCGGCATGATGGACACGATCCTCAATCTCGGACTCAATGACAAAACCGTCGTCGGATTGGCGGCGCTCACCGGCGACGAACGCTTCGCGTTCGATAGCTATCGACGGTTTATTCAGATGTACGGCGACGTCGTGCTTGGCGTCGATCACGGCGCGTTCGAGGACATTCTTGAGAATTTCAAGAACCTCAACGGATTTGCGACAGATACTGAACTCGATGCCGATGCATGGCGCGATATCATCGCCGACTACATGGCGGTTATCGAGCGCGAGGTCGGTCGGCCATTTCCGCAGGACACGGCGGAGCAGTTATGGGGCGCGATCGCGGCGGTGTTCAACTCCTGGCATAACCCGCGCGCCGAGACGTATCGCAGACTTCACGGCATACCCGACGATTGGGGTACGGCTGTCACCGTGCAGGCCATGGTGTTCGGAAATCTCGGCGACAGCTCCGCGACAGGCGTTGCCTTCACGCGCAACCCTTCGACAGGAGAGAGAGAAATTTTCGGCGAATATCTCGCCAATGCGCAAGGCGAAGATGTCGTGGCCGGCATTCGCACACCGCAATCGTTGACGAAAGCCGTTGGGGGGCACGCTGGAGAGACGTCGCTCGAGGCGACGATGCCGGCGGCATTCGATGAGCTGACGAAGATATTCGGTACGCTCGAGACGCATTATCGTGACATGCAAGATGTCGAGTTCACCGTACAGGTTGGGCGGTTGTGGGTGCTGCAAACGCGCTCCGGGAAACGCACCACTGCGGCCGCCTTGAAGATCGCCATCGACATGGCGGAGGAAGGGCTGATCAGCAAGGAAGAGGCGGTGCTGCGCGTCGAACCTCAGGCTCTGGATCAGCTGCTGCATCCTGCAATTGATCCGGCGGCGGAAAACGATCTGCTTGGCAAGGGCCTGCCCGCTTCGCCGGGCGCCGCGTCGGGCGAGATCGTCTTTCATTCGGATCTGGCCGAGGCGCTCAGGGCCAAGGGTAAAGAAGTCATTCTCGTCCGAGCCGAAACCAGTCCGGAGGATGTGCACGGTATGCACGCAGCCGTCGGGATTTTGACGGCGCGTGGCGGCATGACCAGTCACGCGGCCGTGGTGGCGCGCGGCATGGGCCGGCCCTGCGTGTCGGGTGCCGGTACGCTGCGGATCGATGCCAACACCGGCACGATGCGCGTCGGCACGCGCCTGTTCCGCTCCGGCGACATGATCACGATCGACGGCAGCACTGGCAACATTTACGCCGGCAAAGCCAAGATGCTACCGCCACAGATCTCGGGCAGCTTCGGCGTTATCATGGGTTGGGCCGACGGCGAACGGCGAATGCGCATTAGGACGAACGCGGATACACCACGCGATGCGCAGAAGGCGCGCGATTTCGGCGCCGAGGGCATCGGGCTATGCCGCACCGAGCACATGTTTTTCGATGAGAGCCGCATTCTTGCGGTGCGCGAAATGATCTGCGCAGAGGACGAAGACGGCCGGCGGCAGGCGCTCGCCAAGCTACTGCCGATGCAGCGGGCCGACTTCGAGGAACTGTTCGAAATCATGGCGGGCCTTCCCGTCACCATCCGCCTGCTCGATCCGCCGCTGCACGAGTTCTTGCCGCACGAGGACCGAGAAGCGGCGCAGCTTGCGGCTAGCCTCGACATGGATCTGGCTCGACTCAAATCCCGGCTCGAGGAGTTGAAAGAATTCAACCCAATGCTTGGGTTCCGTGGGTGTCGGCTCGGTATCAAATATCCCGAGATCACGCGAATGCAGGCACGTGCGATTTTTGAAGCTGCCGCCAACGCCAGCAAGCGTACTGGCAATGCGGTGCGGCCGGAAGTGATGATCCCATTCGTGGCCTACCGGCGCGAGTTCGACATCTTGCGCGAAGTCATCACGGAAGAGGCCGACGCGGTTGCACGCGAAACTGGCGTCACCGTTCCCTATGACATCGGTACCATGATCGAGTTGCCGCGCGCGGCCTTGCGGGCGAGTGATATCGCCATCGGTGACAAGGGCGCCGACTTCTTTTCTTTCGGCACGAACGATCTGACGCAAACGGTTCTTGGGTTGTCGCGCGACGACGCGGCGCCGATCCTTTCGACCTACTTGGACAAAGAGGTCATCACGATCGACCCATTTGTCTCGGTCGATCAGTCGGGCGTCGGCGAATTGGTGAAGGTCGGCGTTGAGCGCGGTCGAGCCGTCAAGCCCGGGCTCAAGACGGGCGTATGCGGCGAGCATGGCGGCGATCCGAAGTCGATCGCGTTCTTTGAGTTGACCGACGTCGATTACGTCTCGTGTTCACCGTTCCGTGTGCCGGTTGCGCGTCTCTCAGCGGCGCAGGCCGCGATCCGGCGCCGTCACGGCACAAGTTGAGCCAGCGTGTTCAGAGCACGTTGCGGTCGTGGTCCAAATCATCGAGTCGCGGTTGCCGCGGTCTCGGGCCCTGGTGGCGGGGCAGCAGCAGCAGGACGATGATGAGCGGCGGAAAGATAAAGCACCACGCCGTCCAGTATGAGATGTCGCGGTTCTTGTAGCCGGCTAGCACCGCCGCCAGTGCCGCGGCGGCGAGCGCGCCCAGACCCCAGGTGACGATCCACTGCATTGCCATCATGTTCCCGTCACTTCTGATGCGGCCGCCTCGGACGGCGCACGCTTCATACGCCCGATCGTGGTGCGAAATCCAGGCCGATATCGAGCACCGGCGCGGAGTGCGTGAGTGCGCCGACCGAGATTAAATCCACACCAGTTTCGGCAATTTTACGGACGGTTTGAAGCGAAACACCGCCCGAGGCTTCCGTTAAACAGCGATCTTTCACGAGGTGAACGGCCTCGCGAAGCATTTCCGGCGACATGTTGTCGAGTAGCACAACATCCACGCGATAGGTCAAAACTTCCCGAAGCTGATCGAGGGTGTCGACCTCCGCTTCGATTTTCACCATGTGACCAGCGGCTGCACGGGCGCGTTCGATTGCCGGACCCACGCCACCAGCCGCCACAATATGGTTGTCCTTTATCATAATGGCGTCGAAAAGTCCGGTGCGGTGGTTGTGCCCGCCTCCGCAGCGAACGGCGTACTTTTCAAATGCCCGCAGACCGGGGGTTGTCTTGCGGGTGTCGGCAATGACGGCACCGGTTCCTTCGATCGCGTCGACGTAACGGCGCGTGAGCGTCGCAATCCCGGACATGCGCCCTACGAAGTTCAGCGCCACGCGTTCGGCGGTGAGGAGCGCTCGAGCCGGGCCTTCGACGCGGGCGAAACGATCCGCGGCGGCGAGCACGTCGCCGTCGTTTTTGAGCGCATCGAACACCACGCGTGCATCGACGGCATGAAAGACCGCTTGCGCAACGGCATTGCCAGACAGAACGCCCGGTTGGCGCGCCACAAAAAAACCCGTCGCCCACGCGTCGGCCGAGACGGTTGCGTTCGTCGTGATGTCGCCGGACGCGCCCAAGTCCTCGGCCAGAGCCATCTCTATTGCGGTATCGATGATGGTTTTCGGAAGCGGCGCCAGGTCGCGCGGCTTCGTCATGCGCGCCACCCGCTTGCATATTGGGGTGCCTGGGTTGGCGCGCGCGATCGTTCGATGCTTTCCAGATCGTGCAATGTGACGAACGTGCGCTTGGCTTGTGACGGGTCCGTCTCGGGATAGTCGCTGCGGAAATGTCCGCCGCGGCTTTCCTTGCGCTTGAGTGCAGCGGCCGCAATGAGGCGCGCTGTCAGCGTCATGTTGGCGAGCACCGTATCTCCGGCTGACGTCATCTGAATAGCGCGCAGTTCAGCGAGTGCGGTGCGTAGTCCGTTGGCGTTTCGGACGACGCCGACGTAGTTCGTCATGATCGCGCGCAGTCGGGCGACCGCGGCAGCCCGCAATTCCGGATCGGCGGGGCGCGTGCCGGGCACGCGTTTCGGCTCGACGAAATGCCCGATGCGGCCGGCAGGCAAGCTGGTGCTTATATCGTGGGCCGCGCGGGCGCCGAGAACGACGGCTTCGAGCAAGGAGTTGGACGCGAGTCGATTAGCACCGTGCAGTCCCGTTGAGGCTACTTCGCCGACCGCCCAGAGCCCCGCAATGCTGGTGCGGCCGCGATCATCGGTGGCTATGCCACCCATGTGATAGTGCTCGGCCGGGGCGACGGGGATCAGATCTCGCACCGGATCTACACCGGCCCGTTGGCAGTGCGCGTATACAGTCGGAAATTCGTCTTTCAGTCGCGCTCCGATAGCTTCTCGGCAATCGAGGAAAACACGGCGCTCCTCGGCAAGTTCGGCAAATACGGCGCGGGCGACAACGTCACGGGGTGCCAGTTCGCCGCGCGGGTCGATTGCGAGCATGAAACGCTCGCCGCGCGAATTCACAAGCGTTGCGCCTTCGCCGCGCAAGGCTTCGGTGGCAAGCGGCGCCGGATCGATGTCGGCGTCGATTGCGGTCGGGTGGAATTGTACGAACTCAGGATCTGCGATTACGGCGCCGGCTCGTGCCGCCATCGCAATCGCCTCGCCCCTGGCGTACGGGGGGTTGGTCGTCAGCGCGTAGAGCGCGCCAACGCCGCCAGTCGCCAAGACGACAGCGGAGGCCGGCACAAACTCGTAAGTGCCGTTGCCAAGTGCCGCAGGCCTGATGAGGCGGACGCCCTCGACGCGGCCGTCATCGGCGATGAGGTCGTCGGCTTCGTATCCTTCAAGCACGCGAATGGACGGGCAGGCGCGAACTGCGGCTATCAGCGCCTGCATGATGGCGGCGCCGGCGCGGTCGCCGGAGACACGAACGACGCGCTTCTCGGAATGTGCAGCCTCTTTCGAGAGGACGTAGTGCCCCTCAAGGTCGCGATCGAAAGGTACGCCGTAGCTCAGCAGATCGCGGATGCGCGCCGGTCCCTCGTCGGCAACCAGCGTCGCGATCTCATGGTCGACAATGCCGGCGCCAGCGGCGACGGTGTCGGCTGCGTGTTTTGCCGTACTGTCGCCCTCGCCGACAGCGGCAGCGATGCCGCCCTGCGCCCACATGCTGGACGCGCCTTCACCCAGGGGTGCGGCAGCGATCACCGTAACGGGCAGGGGCGCAAGCTTGAGCGCCGTAAAAAGACCGGCGAGACCTGCGCCGATAATGATGATGTCGCCCGCGCCTGGTTTGGCGTTGAACGGAGCGAAGCGCGTCGCGGTTCGGCGGCTCTGACGTGGTGCCATGGAACTCTCCATCACAGGCGGCCTTTCGGCGCCAAGCGTAACTGGCGTCAGTTGGTGAGATTGACCATGCGCTCGACGGCGCGGCGCGCGCGATCCACGACATCGGGATCGACGGTGACCTCGTGCTTCAGGTGCACGAGGCTCTCGTAAATGCCCTCAAGGCTGATGCGCTTCATGTGCGGGCACAGATTGCACGGCCGGATGAAGTCTACATCGGGGACTTCGACGGCGACGTTGGACGCCATGGAGCACTCGGTCACCAGCATGACCTTTGGCGGGCGCTTGTCTTTTACCCAATTGATCATCTTTGCGGTCGAGCCGGTGAAGTCGGCGACCGCGATAACATCGGGCGGGCACTCAGGGTGTGCGATAATCTTGAGGCCCGGCTCGTCGTCGCGCATGCGGCTCAACTCGGCGCCGGTGAAGCGTTCGTGAACTTCGCACGCGCCTTTCCAGGTGATGACTTCCACCTTGGTCTGCGACTGCACCCACTTCGCGAGATACTGATCAGGGATACAAATCACGCGCGGCGCGTTGAGGCTCTCAACGACCTTGACGGCGTTGGACGACGTGCAGGTGATGTCGCACTCCGCCTTTACGGCCGCGGACGTGTTCACATAGGTCACGATGGGCGCGCCAGGATAGGCTTCGCGCAACATGCGCACATCCTCGGGCGTGATCGAAGCCGCAAGCGAGCAGCCCGCGCGCATGTCAGGGATCAGAACCATCTTGTCGGGCGAGAGCAGCTTCGACGTCTCAGCCATGAAGTGCACGCCCGCCTGGACGATAACCTCAGCGTCCGTGCGCGCCGCCTCGTTGGCGAGCTGCAAGCTGTCACCGCGGAAGTCGGCCACGCAATGAAAGATCTCCGGCGTCATGTAGTTGTGCGCCAGGACGACCGCGTTGCGTTCCTTCTTCAGTTCGTTGATGGACTTGATGAGTGGCGCGTAGTGCGGCCATTCCATTGGCGTGATGACGTGGCGCACGCGTTCATACATCTCGGCCATTTCGGCTTTGAGGGCCGGGCTCCAGGCGTAGCGCGGCGGTGTCCGCGTCTCCGTCTGACGGGCGGCGGTGACGGCGCTTGAGGGCGCGGCTGCGGGGGCGATCGCCATCAATCAACTCCTCCGATCGTTATTATGCTCTTTGCGAGCATTTCTTGGTCGCGAAACTGTCCGGCAAGCCGTGCCGGGCGTTTGCCCTCAAAATGCTCTTTCTGAGCATTCTCGGGCTGCCTTTAACTTAGTGCATCAGTTGAGATTTTTCCAGGGCGAACCCGCATTCGCCGCTGGAGATGACGCGCAAGACTTATGTGCGGCTTGGGGGTGCGGAAACGCGCACACCAGGCGCTGGACGCTCAAGCAAGACTTCACGGCGGAAGCGGAAGAGCTTTGCCGGCCGGCCGCCCGTTCGGGTTTTCACTTCACCGGTCGGCTCAACGAGACCTGCGCCTTCGACGAGGCGGCGGAAGTTCTGCTTGTGGAGATGAGGGCCAAGGATCGCCTCGACCGTCTTTTGCAATTCGTACAGCGTGAATTCGTCCGGCATCAGTTCGAACACGACGGGCCGGTATTTGATCTTGGCACGCGTGCGGCTGATAGCGGTCGCGAGAATGCGACGGTGATCGGAGTGCATCGGAAGGCCGAGCTTTGGCCGTTCCGTCCAAACCTGTGCAGCGCTGCGGCCGTCGCGAAGAGACTCATCTACCAAGCCCGCTTCGTAGAGCAACTCGAAGCGTTCCAGCACCTTCTCTTCGTCCCATGCCGTGCCGTCGAGTCCGAAGCAGATGCGCGCCCGATCGGCGCGCGCTAGCGGACGCTGTGGCGTTGTCACTGGCGCTGGGCGCTCAGCCCATGCGCGCAGGCGTGGTTCGATTTCGCGCGCGATGATTTCCGGGCGGCCCCGGCGCCAGTCTTCCCATGGGAAATACTGATACCAGCTGCGCCATACGCCGTTCGTCAGGCTGTGATGCGCCGTTGCGACCGTCAGCGCCAAGTACCCGATGGAAACGACATTTGGTGTCGCGCTGCTCGACTCGGTCAGACGACCGCTGTCGGCAAACGTGTAGAGTTGTTCGGCGTAGCCGAGCTCTAGGCCCGTCTGGCTTTGAACCCAACTGCGAAGCCCACCTTCCAGCGTGCGGTGTTCACGCGGATTGAACGGACCGAACGGCAATGCGTCGGTGGCGCCAATAGCGTCGGGCTCTCCGCGTACGGCGAGTGCTACCGGCTCATTGTCGAGCACGGCGACGATCGCGGCATTGAGACCAATACCAAGCGAGGCATTATCTGCGGTGTCGCCGGCGATCGCCTGATGCAGCTTTTCGGGCGACGGTTTTCTCCGGCCGGAAAGTTCCATGTTCATAGCGTGTATTCCCCGTGCTCCCCATGAGCCGAGCTAGTGGGGGATCATGGCTATTTTCAGAATTAGCCTTTGAACGGCGCGTAAGTTTGTGCCGCAAATTCGCCGGATTTCACGCCTGCGCGGCCTTCTCAAATACCTCCAGAAAACGCTGTTCGGCGTCTTCTGCAGGCCATGGCTGCAGCCCCAGAAGCCGCTCGCCGAGGTCGGTAGTGACGCTCGGTTTTCCGAAGAATTGCTCAGCCTCCGCAGCACTGAAACCGGCGAGCACAGTGGCCTCGTAGTAGGCGGCCACGGTGTCGGCCGCCTTGATCGCTAGGTGCAATTCGGCGCTCGGAGGCTGAAGTCCGAAGCGGGCATGGATCGCGGCCAGCAAGCGCTGCTCGAACGCCTTGTAATCCAAGCCGATTGCCGCCTTAAACGGGCTGATCAGGTCGCCGATGACGTATTCGGGCGCGTCGTGAAGCAAGGCGGTCAGCACATCGCCCGAGCCGGTCAGCGGGTTCGTGGTCTGAAAAATATCGACGACGGTCAGGCTGTGCTGGGCCACGGAGAATGCATGTGGACCCTTGGTCTGGCCGTTCCAGCGCGCAAGGCGCGCAAGGCCGTGGGCGATATCCTCGATCTCGATGTCGGTCGGGGAGGGTGTCAGAAGGTCAAGCCTACGGCCTGAGAGCATACGTTGCCAGGCGCGCGGCTTGTGTGTGCCATACGTGCTCATCGGCCTGGTACCTTAAGTGCGGCTTGCAGTTTCGCGCACGGCGCGTGACGCGGGCACGTGACAAGGTGGTCGTTAACCATACCCGACGACTGCATGAATGCGTAAACAGTGGTCGGTCCCAGGAAGCGAAAGCCCTCGCGTTTAAGCGCCTTGCTGATGCGCTTTGACAACTCCGTCTCAGAGGGTGCGTCTTTCAGCGATGCCAGCCGATTTTGAATTGGCGCACCCTCAAGAAAACCCCAGATGAAGTGCGCGAACGGCTTTGTCTTCGACAGCGTGTTGTAGGCTTTTGCGTTCTCGATCGTCGCCTCGATCTTGGCGAGGTTGCGCACGATGCCCACGTCATGCATGAGCCTTTCAATATCGCGCGCGCGATAACGGGCGATTTTCTCGGTATCGAATTGATCGAATGCTAAGCGAAAGTTCTCGCGCTTCTTCAGGATTGTCAGCCACGACAATCCGGATTGAAAGCCTTCCAACACAAGTTTCTCGAACATTGCGCCGCTGTCGACGAGAGGAACGCCCCATTCTTCATCGTGATAGCGCGCATAAATCGGCTCGGAAATTCCGGTCCAATTGCAGCGTTCGCCCGATTTCGCGGTCATGTCGAAAGCTTAGATGCTGGTGCGCTGGCGACGGATTTGACGTAACTCGCGATTGCCGCTTCATCAGGGATGACAGTCACGCCGCCGGAAGTAAGAGGCACCGATTTTTCTTGCGCTTCGACAGCGCGGTCGAGGCGGAGCATCGCGAGTGCAGAGTTTCCAGAGACAGTGCCGACGCGGCCGACGCTTGCCTCACCGAGCAGCACGTCGGAATTGGCCGACAAAGGTGATGCGCTCTCGATCTTGACGACTCGCTTGCGGACAATCGTCTTGTTCTGCATGCGCGCGACGATTTCTTGGCCGACGTAACAACCTTTGGTGAACGAGACGCCATTGAGAACATCGAAATCGGCCTCATGCGGGTACGCGTCCCCGAAGGCATAATCCTTGCCGCCTTCCGGCACACCGAGCGCAACGCGATGAGCGTGATATATTTCAACATCCGCGGCGCGGGCATCGCGCAGTTGGTTTTGGACGCTCGCAGGGATGAGCGCGCGTCTGCCCATTGAGCGATTGCGCGGATCGGTGAATACGATGGCGCCTGCGGGCGAGGCGTCCGGAAACGATGCAATCGCGCCAACCGGCTCCATCGTCGCCCAGACACCCCAGCGATCCGACGTATCTGCAATCTCGACCTTTGCGCGCAGCTTGTACAACAGGAGCCGCTTGACGAGGTCCGCCGCTCGTTCGCGCGTAACGTCGAGCAAGAAACCTTCCTCGGACCTGACGACGAAGAATTCAAATAGGATCTTGCCTTGCGGGCTGAGCAGCCCGGCGTGGACCGCGCGGCCTTCCGTCAGGTGAGAAACGTCGTTGGTGACAAGGTTTTGCAGAAACTCGACGGCGTCGGGGCCGCCTATGGTGACGACCCCCCGGTCCGTGAGATGTGCGACTGTTGCGCTCGACATCCGGCTTCGCTGCGGTTGCTTTCAGCAGGTGACTTACGTATGCGGGGTCTCAGACGATGGCAAGCGGACGAGACGCTAGACATGGCCGAAACCTTCGACGTGGTGATCAAGGGTGGCACGGTCGTCAATCATGACGGCGAAGGGGTGCGCGATATTGGCGTGCGCGCGGGCCGGATCGCGGCGATCGGCACGCTTGCGGGGGCGCGTGCGGCCGAGACGATCGATGCGGTCGGACTGCATGTGCTTCCTGGTGTCATCGACAGCCAGGTCCATTTCCGTGAGCCGGGGCTTGAGCACAAGGAGGATCTCGAAACGGGTAGCCGCGCCGCGGTCGCGGGCGGCGTTACGGCCGTCTTCGAGATGCCGAATACCAAGCCGCTCACAACTTCGGCCGAGACGCTCGCAGATAAGGTTCGGCGCGCGCGTCACCGCATGTTCTGCGATTTCGCGTTCTTCGTTGGCGGCACGCGCGACAACGTCGCGCAAATTCCCGAGCTGGAGAAGCTCGAGGCGTCAGCCGGCATCAAGGTCTTCATGGGATCATCGACCGGGGATCTGCTGGTCGACGAGGAGGAGGCGCTCGATGCCATCATCGCCCGCATCTCGCGGCGTGCGTCCTTTCATGCCGAGGACGAGGCGCGCCTGAAATCCCGCATGGGTTTGCGGCGGCCGGGTGATCCGTCGTCGCACCCGGAGTGGCGCGATCCGGAAGCCGCTCTGATTGCCACGCAGAGGCTGGTCCGGCTGGCCGAGAAGTACGGCAAGCGCGTCCACGTGCTGCACGTGTCTACGGCCGAGGAAATGGCGTTTCTCGAAACGCACAAGGCTTTTACGACAGTCGAGGTCACGCCGCATCACCTGACGCTGGTCGCGCCGGACTGCTACGCACGGCTCGGAGCCTACGCACAAATGAACCCGCCGGTGCGCGACGAGCGGCACAGGACGGCGATTTGGCATGCGCTGCAAACGGGTGTCGTCGATGTACTCGGGTCCGACCACGCGCCGCACGTGCGCGCGGAAAAGGAACATGCCTACCCCGACACACATTCGGGCATGACGGGTGTGCAGACGCTGGTCCCGATCATGCTCGACCACGTGAATGCGGGCCGGCTTACGCTGCAAAGGTTCGTTGATCTGACAAGCCACGGCCCGCAACGCATTTTTGGCCTCAAGTGCAAGGGTCGGATTGCGATCGGCTACGACGCCGATCTCACCATCGTTGATTTGAAACGACGGGAAACGATCCGCAATGATTGGATCGAGAGCCGGTGCAAATGGTCACCCTACGACGGCGTGAGCGTGCAGGGTTGGCCCGTCGGTACCATCGTGCGTGGCCGAAAGGTAATGTGGGACGGCGAAATCCTGAGTCCCGCTACAGGTGAGCCGGTCGGATTTCATGAGGGCTTTGTCGGCTAGCACCTGTGGCACCGCTTTTGCTTTGATTGTCGTGTCGACAATCGAGGCGAAGCGTTAATTTCATGCCGACCATAATACGCCGAAACGAAAACGCCCCGGACCCGGCAATGAGCTGGTCCGAGGCGTTTCTAATTTCTTTGCTCGCCTGTATCGCGGCTATCCCGGTTTGCGCGGGGCTCTACCTTGTTAAATCGGCACTCGGCATCAACCTGCTGCCTGGTCCGTCACCGATGCACGATCTGCTTTTCCATTTCGTGCGCTGAAGACATCACGAGACCTTGGCGGCGCCCGCGATCTTCGGCGGCAGCTTGTGCAGTACTCTGACGGTCGTGCCGATACCCGCGATCTTGGACAGATGCATCACGTGGCCGTTGGTCATGCGAATGCACCCTGACGATGCGGCGGTGCCGATCGACTTCACGTCGTTGGTGCCGTGGATGCGGTAGAGCGAGTTGCCAAGATAGAGAGCCATGGCGCCTAGCGGGTTGCGAACGCCGCCGGTCATGAATTCCGGCAGGTGCGGCTTGCGTGCGAGCATCTCCGCCGGCGGACGCCAGTCCGGCCAAGCGACCTTGCGGGAGATCTTCTGGGTGCCTGTCCACGAGAAGCCCGCCTTTCCGACGGCGACGGGATAGCGGTAGGCGCGAGATGACGAGAGAACGTAGTAGAGGCTGCGGCCGGCCGTATCGATCACGATTGTTCCCGCGCCGTAGCTGTTCGGAAACGAGACCGTCGGAGGGGCGACAGCGCCGATGCTCGGCTTGCCACCGCCGTCCAATTTGGCCGGACCCTTCTTGAACTTCTTGTTCTTTGGCGGTGCCAGCACGTCGCTTGATGCTGATCCCCACGTTTCCGCCGGCGGCGGCGTAAAGAGCGGCGCTGGTTCGGCGCGCTGCTTGCGAAACTTCTGCGGCATCACATAGCCGTAAGTTTCGTCGGATGGATGGAAAGCCTGCGCTGGCGCCAGCGCGCCCAGCATGCCAATGGCTATCGCTGCGACGATCAACGTTTTCATGACGCTATACCCCGTCGTTAACGTGTACTCTGAAACCGCTTTTAAGCAGATGTCGGAGCGGTGACCAACCCCGCTGCGGCAATTCGTTACCCGCAAGGGCGATCGCTACCGGAGGATGCGGATTTCAATCGTACTTCTTCAGGGTCTGCCAGGAGCCGTCGGCACCAATTACGAGGCGCCACCACATCCAGCGCTTTTTTTCGCGCATTTCCGCGACCTTGGAAGGTGTTATGAGCCTATAAAGATCAACTGTTTCACCACCCGTAAGGGAATCCAGTGAACGCTCGGCGAGATAGGGCCAGACGTAGACGAGATTGTTTTCGATGTCCTTGCCGAGTGGCAATGCCGCAGGCGGATAGCCCAATACTTCGGCAAGGGCCGCGAGGAATTCTCGGCCCTCACCATCGGACGACGCGGCCTTCATTGCCGCAATCGGATCGTTGTCGCCGCCAATTCCCAGATCGGGGTGTGTCGTACTCATTTCGAAAACGGTTTTGAGGTCGTCTATGTTGCCCGAACGCGCGGCCGCCAGCATGGCGTCGCGCATGTCGTTGACGTGCGGAGGAAGCGTGGCCTGCTCGACGTCCGCGGCACTCACGCAATTTATGCCCAAAACATGGACAATGACGGCAACGGCAACTACGTGTAGGGCCGCGCGCGGCTTGCGATCACGCAGGTTCGCACGGGGAACACGGCTGAGGCGGATAGTACCAGACTCAAGCATCACGAATCCCATTACATCGATGGCGTGTGGATTGCCGCCAGTTGTTGCATGCCGCTTCGCCGAACGAGAATCGAGAAATATACGCCTTGCTAGAATACATCCCGAACCCGCTTATCATTCCAGTTGGGCTTCTGGTAGGCGTCCTCATCGCAGCGCCGGTCGGACCGGTGAATGTCCTCTGCATCCAGCGCGCGATTGAACGCGGATTCTGGGGTGGTGTGGCGGCCGGTATCGGTTCGGTCCTTGGCGATGGATTGATCGCGCTGTTTGCAGGACTCGGTGTTGGCGCCGTGACCGGCGCGGTCCAAACGCATCGCGCTGTCATTCAGGCAATCGGCGGGATTGCGCTCATTCTGTTCGGTCTGCGCCTATACGTGACCAAGCCAAGGATCATCATTCCCTCGGTCGGGGAAAACAAAGACGCTAGTCTCAGAGATTTCGCGTGGGACATACCGCAGACATTCTTCCTGACGATCACCAACCCCGGTGCGGTACTCGGATTGTTTGCCGTTTTCGGCGGCGTCAGCACGTTCGTTGATGTGTCGACGACAATCGACGTGCTGTTGATGGTTGCGGCTATCGTCGCCGGCAGCTTGATGTGGTGGATCGCGCTATCGAACCTGATCGCGAAATACCGCCATCACTTCGATGCGGGCCGACTGCACCTTGTCAATCGCGTGGCAGGAGTCCTGCTTGCGGTGTTCGGTGCAATCCTGATCGCGGAAGTGATCTGGAAGGCCGGGCAGTTCTGACTACTGATCGCGGCGCGCGAGCGTGAACTCGCCCTCAACGATGCGTTTTTCCAGGCCACGCGTCAAATGGATGACGGCGGGCTCACCGTAAATCGCAACAAGATCGGTCAGCGCAGTGAACAGTGCGGCATAGGCCATCTGCTGCGGTTGCACCCCGGTGTCGACGCCTTCGTCCCACGCAGCGAGGATCAAATCCAACGCCTTGAGGTTGGGATTTTCGGTTTCTTGGTCCTCAAAGCGATACATGACGTCCCCAGACAACGATTAAACGGCCCCTATGTTTCCTGACCTAGCACGGTGTCACCGGCTAGGTCGCAGAAGCAACAATTCACAGTAAACCTCAGCTTCGCCCAAACGCGCCAGCGCTAGGGGAAGCTTTTGAGAAGTCCTTCCGAAATCTCGGAGCCTTCGCTCAGGAAGCGGGTGATCGCGGTCTGAGCCGATGGACTGCAGGTGATATAGGTTCGGCTGTAGCTGCGGTAGCCTTGATTGAACGCGCGCGTGAGCCTGGCGCGGCGCAGTGCCGTTGACCCTTCAGCGTCCATCAGTTCCCGCATCCGGTCGCGCCAATATTGACCTTCATTGGCGCCGCAAAGCTCGCGCAGGTAGTGGACGGCGCCGAGTACTTCCGACAGTCGCATCAGTTTTTCGTCGTAAGGCTTGCCATCTTGCGCGCAGCCATGCGGCGGCGCTCCGATGAGCGCGAACGACAAAACACATGCAGCAACCGTAACGGTTTTCATGCGCGGCGCGCGTTGCTTAACTGGGTCCGATTGTCGGAGGGCTTGGCTCATTAAGCGCGTTTTAGCACCGATTCTGGGCCGTGAAACGACGGATGAGGGCTGCTAACTTCCGTATGATCGGAGTGTCTCATGTGCTCGCGTTATAGCCTGACATCGCCGGTGGAAGCCGTGCGCCGGTTGTTCAAATTCGAGAACGAAGTGGAAGCGTTTCCGCCTCGCTACAACATTGCGCCTACCGACCCCGTTCATATCGTGCGCGTGGCGCCATCGGGCCGGCGCGAGTTGCTGCTTGTGCGGTGGGGGCTTATCCCCGCGTGGGTCAAGGACCCCCGCTCGTTCTCGACGCTGATCAACGCCCGTTCAGAGGGCGCGGCGGAAAAGCCGTCGTTTCGCAGCGCCTACCGTTATCGCCGCTGCCTGGTCCCTACGGACGGGTTCTACGAGTGGACGGGCAAACCCGGCGCCAAGCAGCCGCATCTGATCCGCTTGAAAACGCACGACCTCTTTGCCCTGGCCGGGCTTTGGGAAACGTGGCTTGGGGCTGACGGCAGTGAACTCGACAGCATGGTGATCCTGACGACGGCGGCCAATGGCGACCTGCAGCACATTCACGAACGGATGCCTGTCATCATCGAGCCGGCGGATCACGAACTCTGGCTGGACGGTAGCGGGAGCCCTGCAGCGACCGAAGCGGCCGGGAAGCTGTTGCGGCCCTACCGCGAAGGATTGCTGGAAGCGATGGCCGTCAACCGGAAGCTGAACGATGCAAGGCTGGAGGGCCCGGAATTGCAGGCGCCCGCCATCGGCAGACTTCTTTAACCTCTCCGCGGCTATCGACGAAGACAGCCCAAAACGGCTGATTCGCGTGGCGTTACCCGTGTGGTTGCAGGCCGTATCTGAGTTCTGCGCGTCAAATCTTCCGGTGATCGGGAGCTTTCGCGTTGACCAAGTTTGCCGCTTCGTGCGCCCCGCGACTCGCGGGCGATGACGCGAGCGGCTAGTTTCCAGTTGTCAAGACCCAGCCGCGATCCTTGAATATCATTGGGTTGGCGGCGAGCGGGGTCGGGAGCGGTCGTTAAGCGCGGGTCGGCGAGGTCGGCCGCGCAAGGCGGCACGTAGCAATGAATGGTGGCCGCGTATCGGCCGAGGAGACGTCGCTATGGTCTATCGGGGTGAGGATCTGGATTTGCGCACACCGCAGACGGCGGGCGCGCCGGTGGCGGAAACGGCCGGAGAAGGTGCCGCGCGGGGCGGGTTCCGAAACGGGCCAATCCTGGTCGATGACGTGGTGCTCGCCTGTTCAAATCACGCCTACGACATCGCACTGGCGCACCGCGCCGGCGAAGTACGCGTTGAGCATCTCATCTACGCGCTGACGCGCATCGACACCGCAATCGACGCACTTGAAGCGCGCGGGGTCAGGCTTTCGTCGCTCAGGCGGGACGCAGCCGCGCTGGTCGCGAGCGAAATCCCGGTCGGGCTTCCGAACGGCAAGGGCTCGCCGCGTCGTTCGGACGACTTCGCGGAAGTGCTGCGACTTGCGTCGGCAAACGCAGGGCGCCGCAATGCGCCGGCGAATGTCGACGACGTGTTATCGGTGCTTGTTGACCAGCGCCCCGACATCACCGGCGCGATTTTGCTCAATCGGCACTTGGGTCGCGGATCGCTGCGCGAGCCGATCGAGCCGCTGCCTCCGCTGACGCGCTATGCGCAAGAGCCACGTTATGTACGCGTCCCGTATGAAGCGCCGCGCTACTATGTTGAGGCGCCTCCGCGCGGATATCGGTCGGAGTTCGCAGGTAGCGCGACGGATGCGGCGCAGAACACTCGCATCGAAGCATTGGAACAAATGGTGCGCTCACTCAGCAACGATCTTGCGGGTGAACGACAGGTATTGTCCGGGCTCTTGAAAGATCTAAGCCGCGAAACGCAGGCGCAACGCGATGATCAGGGCCGAATGCATACCGGCATGTTCGATCGCATGCAGACAATCGAGCAGGCGGTCAGTCAGATGCGGGGAATCAACGCCCCCGATGCGCTCGTGCAGCAGTTGCAGAATATCGAGACGGGTCTGGAACTTCGCCTTCAGGACATGTCGCAGTCGTGGGCGGTACTATCGGCTCGATTGCAGGACCTCGAAGCAGCGATCCGTGACGGCGCAGTCGCGGGTGGAACCGATCTGCGACCGATTGCACACCGGCTCGACGTGATCGAAGAGGCAGTGCTCTCACGTGACGGTGGTGGCGGCGCGAACGGCGAACTGTTCTACCGGCTGACGGCGCTTGAAAGCTAGA
>CADECN010000014.1:0-6021 GCA_902825785.1 uncultured Hyphomicrobium sp.
GCCCGAACGTGTTTTGGGTGTTCTTTTCGTTCCGCGTGATGGTCGGAATCGGAATGCTGATGATCGGCATCGGGTTGGTCGGCGCCTTCCTGTGGGCGCGCGGACGGCTGTTCGATACGAATTGGTACCTAAGGCCCGTCGTCTATTCCTGGCCGCTCGGTTTCATCGCGATCGTGGCGTGCTGGTGGGTGACGGAAACCGGGCGACAACCGTGGCTCGTTTACGGCGTGCTCAGAACCCTTGACGCAGCTTCGCCCGTCTCGGCGGGCGCGGTGTTCACGACCCTCGTCATGTTCGTCGTCGTCTATTGCATCGTGTTCTCGATGGGCATTCTCTATATCAACCGGCTGATCGAAAAAGGACCGACGGGCAAATCCATCGAGGCGGGAGACATCGAGGATTCTCTCCCGTCGCGACCGCTGGCGGCGGCACAGGATGCGGCACGCAGCGCGCTCGGGGAGGCGAAGTAGTCATGGAGGGTATGGAAGGTATCAGCTATTGGCTGCCGCTCGTGTGGGCCGCGATCCTGGCGGTCGCCGTCACGCTCTACGTCATTCTTGACGGTTTCGGCCTCGGGCTCGGCATCCTGTTTCACGCCGAACCGAGCGAAGAAAAGCGCGACCTGATGATGAACACGGTTGCGCCTTTCTGGGACGGCAACCAGACTTGGCTGATCATGGGCGGAGGCGGACTTCTGGTCGCTTTTCCGAAGGCTTACGGCGTCATCATGTCGGGGCTTTATATCCCGGTCATCGTCATGCTGCTGGCGCTGGTGTTTCGCGGCGTCGCGTTCGAATACCGTTGGGTCGCCAAGCCAAACCACAAGCTGTGGGACCTCGCCTTTTCATGGGGCGCGGTTGTCGCCGCCTTTGCGCAAGGCGTCATCCTTGGCGGACTGCTGCAAGGCATCACGGTCGTCGACGGGCAATTCGCAGGAGGCTCGCTCGACTGGCTGAGCATCTTCTCTTTGCTGTGCGGGGCCGGCGTTGTGGCCGCTTACGCGCTGCTCGGGACGACTTGGCTGATCTATAAGACCGAGGGCGAGTTGCAGGCCTGGGCGCGCTACAAGGCGAATTCGGCGCTGCTGTTCGTCCTTGGCGCTATGGCGCTCGTGAGCCTCTGGACACCTTTCTCCGTTCCCGGCATCTGGGAACGCTGGTTCAGCTGGCCCAATATTCTTCTGCTATCGCCGGTGCCGTTGCTCACGGCGTTCGCGGCCTACAGTTGCTGGCAGGGCATCGAGGACGACAAGAGCGACATTCGCGCGTTCCTGTCGGCGATCGCGCTGTTTCTGCTCGGTTTGGTGGGCCTCGTCATATCCAACGTGCCCTATCTGGTGCCCCGCTCGCTGACGGTATGGGAGACGGCGGCGGCACCAAGTTCGCAGATCTTCATGCTGGTCGGCACGCTGCTGATGCTGCCGATCATTCTGGGGTACACCGCATTCGTCTACTGGACGTTCCGAGGCAAGGTTCGCGCCGGCGAGGGATATCACTAGGGCGTCAAGGACTTGGTGCCCCAAAAAGCAACGCGCGCCGTTGATAACAAGGGCGCGCGACAAAGGGCTGCCATCATTCCTCCCAAAAAATCATGGTGGTCGAATCTGAGGACGACCGCGGGGAGGTTCGATGTTCGGCTGGCGTAGGCGCAGCGAAGGCTTCGAGTGGAAAGAATACGTGCGCACGACGGTGCTCGTGCGGCGGCGCGACCGGCAGCGGCGCATCGACGAGGCACGCGATGCGGCGATCGCGGTCGTTCATGATGCCAAGGAGCGCGGCGTCGAGGCGGGGCGCTCGGGTATTGGCGCGGTTTCGGGTTTCGCCGGCAATGTCGCGCGGTTCACCGGCGGCGTGATCGCGCAGGGTGCCGGTGCGGTCTGGCGCGGCTTCGTGGAAGTTGCAACCGCGATCATCGCACTGCTGGGCGAGCGCCTGCCGGCTAGAGCAGACACAAATGAGTCCAACCGCGCGGCACATCGCGCACATCCGCCGCACGAGCATGAAGCGACGGCGCGGCGCGAGTATTACGAGGGCAAAAAGCCGGATCGGGTAGACCGTTTCGAACGTGCCGAACGCGTGAAGGCTGAGCGCGCCGAAAGGCAAGCGCGCGCGGAAATCCCCGAGTTGCGGCCGGATGTCGAGCCGCGCACCTTCCGGCTGCCCGAATTCAAGCTGCCGGGCAACCTGCCGATCAAGACAAGCCACGTTCTGGGCGCCCTCGCCGTGCTCGCGATCGTCTACTTCGGCGGCTCGATCCTGCGCGGCGAGCAGGACTTCGCGATCCGTGCGGCCCCATCGCTGGCGGCAAAGACCGTCACACTGGAACCCGTCGATATCACCGGCCGCGCGTCGGCCGTGAGCGGCGATCTCGTGCGCGTCAATGGCATGCTGTTGCGACTGGCGGGTGTTGAGGCTCCGGAGGCCGACCAGCCCTGCCTCAAGCCAAACGGCCGGCGCTGGTCATGCAGTGCGTCCGCGCGCTCCGCGCTCGATCGTCTTGTGCGGAGCGCGACCGTCACCTGCGTGCCCAACGGGCATGACGACGCCGGTCGCCAGCTCGCGACATGCAAGGCGCGCGGCTCCGACATCGGCGCCGAGCTTGTACGGCGCGGGCATGTGTTCGCGGCTTCAGGGCTGTTCGCCCGCTACGGTGGAGACGAGGAAGAAGCCAGGGCGGCGGGCGTCGGTATCTGGCAGGGCGACGTCGTGCGTCCGAAAGAGTGGCGCGATCAGGCCTGGGAAGAGGCCAAACGCAATGCGCCCGACGGTTGCCCGATCAAGGGCATCGCCCGGGCGTCGTCGCCCACGTACGTCATGCCGTGGACGCGCGGCTATGCCAGCAAGACGCCCCGTCTTGATCGCGGCGATCGCTGGTTCTGCAGTGAAAGCGAAGCCCGCGACGCGGGCTTTTCGCCCTCCGACGGCGCGTGAGCCGATGCCGGGGCGGTACCGTCAGACTACTGACGAGACAATGAAAAACCCGCGGCCGGGGGAGACCGCGGGCAAGAAATAGAACTCGCGCCACTTGGGGGTAAGTGGGACGGCGCCAAAGTTCTACATTTTTACTACACCGCAGCGCCTGCACACTTTCAAGTTGACGCGCAAGGGGAATCACATTTTCCGAAATCGCTGTGCTTCTTTAGCCAGCGTTCTAAAAAATTAACCTTCCTCAGGGGAATGACGGCGATTGTTCAGTGCCAGCGCACGACAAATGGCGAAACTCTGATCACCGCCGGATCGCTGGCAGTTCGGGCATAGCCGATATCGCCAACGACGCCACTGAACCCAGCCTTATCGGCCGTTCGAAACGCCATTTCGGTATTGGCCGTTTTGAGTTCGTCATTGACCCAAATACGTAATATGCCGTCGGTCTTACCGGGGTGGTTCAGGATGACTTCCTGCTCAACTTTCGCCCAGCGACCTGCCGGCCACGGCGTTTTGTATTTAGCTCCAAACCAATAGCGCGGTTTGCCGGGCTGGAGGATTTCGCCGCCGATATCGCCGTTGGGACCCCATCCGACACGTGTCGCAAAGGTCTCCCCGCGTTCCGCCGCATCGAGATCAACGGGCAACGCCGCGCCGTATATACCAGGCAAATAACCGGGCTCGTCGAAGCCGAAGTCTTTCGGAAATGCGACGTAATAGGACAAGCAGACGGCGCCTGCTTTTTCGACTTCAGACAACGGCCAAACGAAGCCGACGCCATTCTGGTTGGCGTTCTCTTCCGACCCTGTCGGCGCAAGCTTTACGGCCAGGACACTGACGGTCTTGCCGGACTGAGAGGTTTCCACCGAAGCGTTCTGGAGCAGGCCCCATTGGCGTTCGCCGGCGCGTCCCTGCAGCTCGATGGGGGTCAGGGCGTGGCCTTCGTTTGAATCGAGCGCAAGCTGCCGGCCGGCCGGAAAACGCGACGAGCAAGGCGCCACTTTGCCCGAACGCAGAAAGTCGAGCGCCATATACCCGACGACGGTCAGCAGAATTGCTCCACCCGCCAGGTTGAAGAGGACCGAATTGGTCATCCAGCGCTGCATCAGACACGAACCTTACGCACCCGCCGCGACGCCTGTGCCGCGATCGTTGGTCTTACGACCGGCTCGCTCTCGCGATGCCGGGCAAAGATTGGCAATAGGTTAGTCAAGATTTCTGAAATCTTTCTTTACTAACCGCTTCTCTCGACGGCCTGAGCTCAGGAAATGCGAACGGCCCCATGGCGGGGCCGTTCTATGTTCTCGTCCGCCTGTCGCGATCCCGCCTTAGACGAGGATCATGCCGGCTTTCAGCAGTTCGGACGCGCTGCCGGCGTGGACGCCGTCGAGCTTGACGACATCGACGTAGTTGCCGTCGACGCTCACCGATACGGTCGAACCCTGGCTGCCGTCGACGACCTTCACGACGTCGTCGATGTTGCCAAACTTCTGACCCTTCACGAGGTCCTTCAGGTTCAGCACGTCGCCGGCCGAGAAGTCGGTGATGCGGTCAACGCCAGTGCCCAGATCCTTCTTGAGCCAGACGTAAGTGTCGTTGCCCGCGCCGCCGGTGAACGTGTCGGCGCCGCCGCGACCGCGGAACCAATCATCGCCATCACCGCCGTAGAACACGTTGTCGTTCTTGTCGCCGATGAGAACGTCGTTGTAGGCGGACCCGATCACGGCTTCGACGCCGGAGATCTTGTCGTTGCCCATGCCGGTCGCGGTGTGGGCGTTGAGATCGACCGTGACGCCGTTCTTGGCGTTCGAATAGTCGATCGTGTCAAAGCCTTCGCCGCCCACGTAGGTGTCGTCGCCTTCGCCGGCCACGAAAATGTCGTTGCCGGAGTTGCCGTAGACGACGTCGTCGCCGTCGCCGTCATGGATGACGTCGTCACCCTTGCCGCCGTAGAGGTGGTCGTTTCCTGCGCCGCCGAACATGACGTCGTTGCCGGAATTGCCCCACATATGGTCGTTGCCGGCGCCACCATCCATGTGATCGTCGTCGGCCATGCCGAACATCGTGTCGTCGCCGTCGCCGCCGACCATGAAATCCTTGTCGGAGGACGCCGTTTCCTTGGTCGAGATCTTGGCCAGCAGGGCAGTGTTCGTCACACCCATCGCGACCGTGAAGATGGAGTCGTCGAAGTCGTTGTCGCCGCCGCCCAGCAAGTCCTCGAACCCAATCTTGACCGTGCCGTCGGCGTTGTTGACCGTGCCGACAGCGTGATTGAGGTCATCGCCGTTGAGGCCAAGCGAACCGTTGTCGACGCTGTGGAACACGGTCGAGCCATAGGCCGACTGAACCACTGTCTCTTTGCCGTTGGCGGCCACGTGCACCAGCTTCAGCGGCGAGCCGTTATAGATGCTACCGGTCTCGCCGTCGGAATCGACGAACTTGAAGGTGCCCTTGGCGTCGGACAGGAGGCTCGCCATGCCCTTCTGGCTGTAGCCGTCGGGCACGACGAAGAAGCCGAGCGACTCGCCGGCCTTCAACGCGACATCGACCGAACTCACGTCGGCAATCAGATCGCCGCCAGAGTCTTTCAGAGAGGCGTTGGCAAACAGGATCTGGACGCCCGTGATCTTGCCGTCGGCGCCGATCTTGTAGACGCCGAGTGCGTTCAGGTAGCCGGCGGTTTCGTTATTGAACGTGACCTTGGCCACGGCGTCCTGCGAGACCTTCATTTGCGACAGATCGACCTTGCCGCCGAGCGTCGAGGACCCGAACATCAGGTCATCGCCGCCTTCGCCGTACATTTCGTCGTCGCCGCCACCGCCATGCATCTGGTCGTTGCCGTCGCCGCCGACGAGTACGTCGTTGCCGCCTTCGCCGAATATCTTGTTGTCATGCTCGTCGCCGACGAGCTTGTTGGCCTTGCCGTCGCCGATGATCGTGTCGTTGTGGTCGGCGCTCACCTTCTCAGCAGCGGCCTTCTCGGCAGCGGCCTTCTCGGCAGCAGCCTTCTCAGCAGCGGCCTTCTCAGCAGCGGCCTTCTCAGCAGCAGCCTTCTCAGCAGCAGCCTTCTCAGCAGCAGCCTTCTCAGCAGCAGCCT
>CADECN010000014.1:6121-22852 GCA_902825785.1 uncultured Hyphomicrobium sp.
GCAGCAGCCTTCTCAGCAGCAGCCTTCTCAGCAGCAGCCTTCTCAGCAGCAGCCTTCTCGGCAGCGGCCTTCTCAGCAGCGGCCTTCTCAGCAGCAGCCTTCTCAGCAGCAGCCTTCTCGGCTTCCTTCGCCGCTTTCTCGGCTTCCTTGGCAGCCTCTTTTTCCGCCTTTTCAGCGGCTGCGGCGCGCTCGGCCTCAACACGACCCGTCGACTTCAGCGACGCGTTGTCGATCAGGCCGCCGTAGCTGTCGTTGTCGCCGGCTTCCTCGCGGAATTCGATGCGGTCGCTGCCGCCCGTACCTACGACTTTGAAGGTCACATTCGACCAGGCGGACTTCGTCGGATCGACCGAGCCGATCTGCTTGCCGTTCCAGAACACGAGAATGGTGTCGGAACCGGCCTTGCTGTCCGGCCGTTTCATGTAATCAAAAGAGAACGCGTACTCGACGCCTTCCTGCGTCTTCACATCCTGATAGATGTTGGACTGGCGCGTGTCATAGTCGAGCTCGGCGAACTTTTCGCCCTGGCTCGGCTTGATATCATAGAAGCCGTTGCCCCAGACCTCGATCTCGGTGTCGGATTTCCAGCCGCCAACTTCCGCGAAGTGCGACCACGTGCCGGCGCCGACCTTGGCTTGCTCGAAGCCGCCATCGATCAGGAGCTCGTCGCCCACCTTATACTCGTTTTTCCCGCTCATTCGAACCACGCGCTCCCGCAGTTTGTTTTACGCGGCGCACGCCACGCAAACCCGGCGCCCTTCGAAGGGGACCGGCACAATGGCCACATTCCACGAAATGTTCGAAGATAACGTGCAGCTTGAGCCGTGGTTTTTGTTCAAGCACGCTTCAAATACGCTTCAAATTTTATGCAATTCGATAAATGAAAAGCGGCCGGATGACGGGCCGCTCTCCATGATGCCCAGCGCTAGCTGGCCGTTACCAGGCGATGCCCTGATACGTCGCCTCTTTCGGCAAGTCCTTGAACAGCCGTGCGAGATCCAGCACATGCGTGTCCGGCGAACGGCTGCGGATGGCAGCGCGGAACTCTTCGGTTGCATGCGAGACGACAACAACGTCGGAAGCGGCGACGAGGTCGTCGGCACTTGCAAGCGTCATCGTTTGCAGCTCATCCATCAACTTCGCCTGCGCCGGGACAGCATGACGCACGTAATCGATCTGCCCCTGCAGCAGAGGTCCGAAGTGCAGGTTCGGATCGTATGCCTTGATCGTCTCGCCGCCCGCCAGAAGCGCGGCCATGACCGCAAGCGTCGGGCTTTCGCGCAGATCGTCGGTCCCGGGTTTAAAGGTCACTCCCAGGAAGCCGATACGCTTGCCGCGGAAGGGCCGCAGCAGATTAACGGCTTCTTCAACATGACGGTCGTTTGTTGCCATCAGGCTGTCGATGAGCGGCACGTCGACGCCGAGGGCGCTCGCGATATGGCTGACGGCGCGAACTTCCTTGGGCAGGCAAGAGCCGCCGAAGGCAAAGCCCGGCTTCAGGTAGTACGGTGAAAGGTTCAGCTTCAGATCCTTGACGAAAATGTTCATCACGTCATGGCTGTCGATGCCGAGCTTCTTGCACAGGCGGCCGACCTCGTTGCCGAAAGCGACTTTGGTCGCGTGCCAGACGTTGTCGACGTACTTCACCATCTCGGCGGCTTCGATCGACGTATAGATGACGTTCTTGTCGACGGCGCCGTAGATCGCGGCGACCGTACGCTCGGCGCGCTGGTCGGATGCGCCAACCACGGTCTTGGGCGGCGCGAAGAAGTCGGCAACCGCCACGCCCTCGCGCAGGAACTCCGGATTGAAACAGATGCCGAAATCGCGCCCGAGGCGTTTGCCTGACGCCTGCTCGATTTCCGGCACGACGACATCAAGCGTCGTTCCCGGCGGGACAGAGCAACGCAGTACCACAACGTGATAGGCCTGCTTCATGGCCAGCGCCTGGCCGATGGCGCGGCTCGCCTGACGCAAAAAGGAGAAGTCGCAACCGCCGTCCTTCGACGTCGGCGTCCCGACCGACAGGAACGTCACGTCGGTTTCGAGTACGGCGGCGATGAGGTTCTGGGTCGCCGAGATGCGACGACTGCGGACGCCGGCGTCCAGAAGCTCACCCAGCCGCTCCTCGACGATGGGCGCGGTTCCGGCACCGATCGCATCGACCTTGTCCCGGCTGACGTCAACGCCGACCATACGAAAGCCGAGGTGCGATAGGCATGCCATCGAGACGGCGCCCACGTAACCAAGGCCAACGACGCTGATCGATGGTTTTTGTTCTTCGGCTTCGAAAAGTGCGGTGTTGACTGCCGGCTCCGCCACGTGCTCGGCAGTCGAGATACCCAAGGTCATTTGCAACGCTCCCACGCGGCTTGAATGCCGCTTACGACCCGTCGCGATCGACCCGCAAATGGAAGCGCGCTGCCCGCACGATCCTAGTTTTCGCGAACCACCTTATGCCCTGCCGGCAATCGGTGAACCTCTCGAGACGTTGCGGGCATCATGCGCCGCAAAGATCGATTTTCCGCTCAATGGGAGACTTACAATTTTATCGAGCCGGGTTAAGGAATGTGGCGGCCACGAAGCCCGCACTCGGGACTGTCAGTAACTTCGTGTAAATCATCACGATCAGGAAGAGCGAGGCGAGCGAAAGCGCCGTCATGTAACTCGCCATGGCCTCGCGGAACAGCGCGAGCGCGCCTGCGCCAGAAAAACCAAGCCTTTGGTTGCCACGGTTGGCCCACTTCTGCTTGGCGAGCCGCCACTGCATGTAGATCTTCACCAGCGCGTTCAAGAGCTGGTTGGCGTAAAGTGTCCAAACGTAGTTCAGGTCGACGCGACGGGCGAAAGTAAACAGCGCGAGCGACAGCGACATGCGCGTTACCGCAATGTAAACGAGGTAGGCGAGCATGAATACGCCGCCGTATTTCATCATGCCGGCGATGGCGACCATCGGACTGAACAGCATCGTCCACATGGCGATGCGCTGATCGACGCAACACCACCAGATGAAAAACGGCATCCGGCGCGGCCCGAGCAGGATGGCGCGCCAGCCGTTGCGCAGCATATTGCCGGACCAACGGCGCAGGTTCTCGACCATTCGGCGATAGCCGGAGCCTTCGACCACCTCGATCGTGGTTCCGGATGCGTCGGGCACGTAGGTCATCTTCACGCCGCGCTTCAAAAGCGTGTACCAGGTGCTCTTGTCGTCGCCGGACAGGAAGCGGAACGTGCCCCACAGCCAATGATGCAGGTAGTCGGCTTCCTGCAGGCGAATAAACTCTTCCTCAACGATGTGGGTGGCGCGAAAGACCGAGCAGCGGCCTGTCAGCGTCAGTACGCGGTTCGAAAGGGCGTGGCTTTGCATGGCCATGCGGCGCTGAGAGAAGCGCATGTCGAGCCAAGACTGCATCCACTTGGGGCCGCGCACCATGACGTGCTCGTCGGTCGTCAGGGCATGCAGCTCGGGATCGAGTTCAAAGAGCGGGAAGGTCTTGCGCACCATGCCAGGATGCAGCACGAAGTCGCCGTCCATGAAGATCACAAGATCGTCGGCACCCAGTCCGGCGCGCGACATGGCGCGCAGGATGAGCGCGATGGCGACGCGTTTTCCCGGCTGGTTCTGGCGGATGATGCGCAGCGTGATGTCGCAATCTCCGCCGACCAGCTTCAGATGACGCGAGATTTTTTCCTCGTCGCTCGCCTCGCTGGAGCCGAGCCAAATGGTGGCGGGAACGCCGGCGTCGCGGATTTCTTGGACGAGCGCGCGGATCACGGCTTCGCTGATCTCGCGATGCTCGCGAAACGTGGTCATCTGCACGTGGATGTGACGCGGGCGCCAGCCGCAATCCCACAGCAGCGCCGCGCGGTCGCGCGTTCTCGGGTACGTCACATGCGCGAAAGTCTTCGCGCGGACGAAATGGTTGCCCCACCACAAATAGCGCCAAATCCCGAGCGCGCCGATGACGTAGATGATCTCGTTGCTCTCGGGGCTGTAGATCTGGTTCGGGACGATGGAGAGCGCGATGAAGCAGGCCGCGAAATAGGCCGCGATCTTGAGCTGCACCGCCGGCGACCACTTCTCGTGCCAGGGGATGCGAACGGAGGGATCGTCGAGAGCCAGCCTGCGCTCTATGTCGTCGGCGAAGCGCTGCATCTGCCGATGCCTCACAAAGCGACCGCGAGCTTGCTCTTAAGCGCGGACAGAAGAGAGTTGGTCGAGCGCTGCTCGAACACGACGACGACGGGAAGCCCCGACCGGTAGCGCTCGATGTCCGCGACTTTATCGGGCTCGTCGAATTCGATCGTGATGCGGGCCGAGCGATCATGCGGTCCGCGCCAGCCGTAACCGGGGTTCTGGCGCTCGAACTGCTCGCGCACGAAGCCCGAGGTGCGGTCGATCTCGCGCACGCGGCCCTTCAGGGTTTCGCCGATCGCCGGAACGTAGATCAACGCCTCGTCGCCCTGGCCGACCTTCAGGATCTCGTCCTGGGTCAGGAAGGCCGTGACGTTGCGATGGCGGCGTTCCTCGATAATGGCGATGGTGTCGCCCTTGCGAACGGAACCGTGGTCGAATTTCGGCAAATCCAGCAGCGTGCCGTCGAACGGGGCGGTTACGGCGGCGCGCTCGCGCTCGCGCATGTAGGAGTTCTGCCGGCTCTGGGCGAGCTTGATCTCGTGCTCAGCGAGGCTGACCTTCGCCTCGATCTCCTGGCCGGCGCCGAGAAGGTTGTTGCCCGTAAAGAGGCGCTTGCCGATGTTCTCGTTCGCAAGCGTTGCGCGCGAGCCCAGTTCGACCCTGCGCTGCTCCATCTGCGATTTGAGTGCGATCACCTGCTTGCGTGCTTCGTCCAACTTCGTGGCGGTGGTGTAGCCCTTATCGAAGAGCTGCTGGATGCGGCCGAGCTGCTGTTCGGCAAGCTGCAACTGCTGGCGCAGGCCGTCGTATTCGATGCGGCCCTGTTCCACCGACTTCATATCGTACTTGGCGAAGCCTTCGAGCTTCTCCAATTCGTCGGCCTGCAACTTCTTCAGGAATGCAAGCTGCGCCTTGCGCTCCTGCACGGCAATGCCGGCCAATTCGATCTCGCGCTCGATTTCGCTGTCGACGACGCTGACGACGACGTCGCCCTGCTTCACCGCGTCACCGGGCTTCAGTTGCGACCACACGACCTGGCCATCGGTCCTGGCCATCACGGTCTCGACGGGCGCGGAAATCACGGCGGTCTGGATTTCCATGCGATAGAAATTGGCGTAGCCGAGCAGCCCGGCGTAGCCGAATACGATGAGACCCAACACACCGTAGATCGCCGTCATCGCAATTGTTTTCACCGGCACGCGACGCACCGGCAGATTTGCAACGTCGCGCACGGGATCGGGTTCAAGCCGCGCCGGCGTCACGGGCACGTCGATGCGCTGGATCGTGTCCTCGACCTCCGACATCGAGCCGCGCACCAGCTCTTCTACGAAGTGCTGCATCAATTCGCGCTCACGCTCACCGATCTCGGTGAAACGGGCGGCAAACGCCTTCATTTCCGGAATAGTGCGGACGACCTCGGCCTTGACCTCGAAGGAGACGTCAAAGCCCTGAAACGGCAACGTGACCTGAAGCGCCTTTTCGGCGCCGGCGCGCGGCAGAGTGCCCGGATAATCCTCGACGCGCAGGCCGCCAAGCGACCAGTCGCGGGCGCGCAAATGATGGCCGTCCACCCTGACGAAGAGTGGCGCGGAGACCCGGTGATGCCGCCGCTGATCCGGCCGCTCCCGTTTGATCTTGACCGCCATCGCTGTTCTTGCCCGCATTTGCGCACGGCGTCGCGACCGACGAATCGGGCGCGCTCAGCCAATCTTTGTTTTCGCATCGGGCCGTTAACATCTTATTGGCCGGCGATCGTTGAGGCAGAAATTTGTGGCCGTTAACAAGAGATTAACTTGTCGGCGGGCGTCAGGCGAAGATCTTGCCGGGATTCAATATTCCGAGCGGATCGAGCGCCGTCTTGACCGCCCGCATGACCTCGACCCCGCAGCCGTGTTCGGCGGCCAGGAAGCGGGCCTTGCCCTGGCCGATGCCGTGCTCGCCGGTGGCGGTCCCGTCGTTGTCCAGAGCGCGCTGCACGAGCCGCTCCAGGAACGTATCTATGCGCGCGCGCGCGGTCGCATCGGCCGGGTCAATCGCCACGATGCAATGGAAGTTGCCGTCGCCGACGTGGCCGACGATCGGCGCGGTGAGACCGAATTCCTGGATGTCGGCCTCCGTCTCCGTCACGACCGCGGCGAGCGCTGATAACGGTACGGCGACGTCGGTCACGACGAACTGGCATCCGGGCCATGCGGTTCGTACTGCCCAGAAGGCATCATGGCGGGCACGCCAGATCTGGCGGCGACCGTCTTCGTCGGCGGCGGTCTTGATGTCGATGCCACCGGTCGCAGCGGCGACCTCGCCAAAGGCCGTCAGGTCAGCTGCACAAGATGCAAATGTGCCGTGAAACTCGACGAACAATGTCGGCAGCTCCGCAAGCTGCAAGCCGCTTTGACCATTGACGCAACGGATCTGCTCGGCGTCGAGCAACTCCAATCGGGCGACGCCCAGCCCCATCTGGATCGCGAGCGTTGCGGTTTCGCAAGCCGCGCCGACCGTGCCAAACGCAGCCACGGCAGCACTCGCCGATTCCGGTACTCCGTAGAGTTTGAGCGTCAGGGCAGTGATGAGGCCGAGCGTGCCTTCGGAGCCGACAAGCAAGCGGGTCAGGTCGTAACCGGCGGCCGACTTGCGCGCGCGCCGGGCAGTCGTCACGACGTCGCCCGATGCCATCACGGCGGTCACCGACACGACATTGTCGCGCATGGAGCCGTACCGGACCGTCGTTGTGCCGGACGCGCGAGTCGCCGCCATGCCGCCGAGCGTGGCGTGTTCGGCGCCGGGATCGACCGGGAAAAAGAGGCCGGTCGGCTTCAGTTCGGCGGCGAGCTGCTTCAGCGTGACGCCCGGTTCCACCGTGCAGTCGAGGTCTTGGGCTCTCACGGCGAGCACGCGGTTCATGCGGGAAAAATCCACCGCGATGCCGCCGCGAGGCGCGTTGACGTGACCTTCAAGGGACGTGCCGGAGCCGAAAGCAATCAGCGGCAGGCGATGACGAGCCGCGAGGCGGACGAGTTCCTGCACCTCGGCCGTCGTTTCGGGAAAAACCACCGCATCGGGCGGCTGGGCCGCCAACAGAGTCAGGCTGTTGGCGTGGTGCTCCCGCAGGCTTGCGCTCGTTCCGCAACGTCCGGGAAATAAGCACTCAATCTCAGGTAGCCAGGTTGGCAGCGTGCTCGTGGGCCGCAATGGCATCGTGCAACGATCCGAAGAAAGTGGTTTTCGACACTGGCACCCAATGCGGTACGCGGCCCAAGGAAATTGTTGCGTGGATCGGACCGGACATTGCGAATTGCGCATGGGTGGCGCTGTTTGTGTTGCAGATTCACACCACAAATCAAGCGGATCGCCATTCATCAGCGGTGCCGACTGCAATTCTCTATTGCGGCCCGATAAAGTGCCGCCCCGTGGGACCCGGCGGGCCACGTGTCAAGCGAAGGAGTTTTCTATGTTGCGCAGGCTTCTAGTTGTGCTTTGCGCGCTGGCGGTTGCCGGTGCTCTGATGAGCGCGGAGGCGCGAAAGCGCAGGCACCACCATCACCACGGTGATTGGGAACAACTCGTCATCGTCTCCGAACAGGACGTTGATCTCTCGGTCGACACCTTCAAGATCGATGTCAGCATGGCCAAGGGCGCTTACAAGGGCATTCGCGTCAGGAACGCGCGCGGTCAGCTTTTCGATCTCTCTCGCGTGCAGGTCACGTACAGCGACGGCACCACGCACGACGAGAACCGCCAGATCGACATGTACCAGGGCGAGCGCAGCCGCCCGATCAACCCGACGTTTGAGAGCCGCTTCATCGATTTGATCACCATTACGCAGGTGCCCGGCTACGGACGCGGACGGCTGCAGATTCTTGGTATCCAGGACGCCGACGGCCGGCGCATGGATCGCCGCGGCGGTACCGCCAGCTATCCTCCGTCGTTCGAACGACCCAGTTCTTCGGGTTCAGGCGAACTGACGACCCGTCCGACAAGTGACAGGCCGACCGAACGACCGACGATGCAGCCGTCGGGCGATGGCGAGGTTCTGTTCGGTGCGCTCTACGTCGGCTTCACGACCGACCGCGACGTGATCCGCGTCGGAAACGAAATCGGCAAGTTCCAGCGCATTCGCTTCCGCGTTCTCGACAACGACATCTTCATCAACGAGATCCGCGTCGTCTACGCCAACGGCGAGGCCGATACGCTTGCGGTCAACGCCGAGATCCCGAGAAACTCGCGCACCAACTGGATCGATCTCAAGGGCGACCGGTTCATCCGTGAAATTCAGCTCGTCTACCGCTCGCGGCCGAGCTTCCGCGGACAGGCGCGCGTCGAGGTGTTCGGCCAATATGCCGACAATTGGCTCGGAGCGGAGGGCGAAGGCCGCAAGTACAATCAGGGCTGGGTGCTACTTGGCGCGCAGACCGCCGGCTTCGTGGGCTTCGATCGCGACGTCATCCCGGTCGGACGCAACGAGGGCGGCTTTAAGCGCATGCGCGTCTCGGTGCGCGATCGCGCGATCACGCTCAATGAGATCAAGGTCTTCTACGCCGACGGCGTCGAGGAAACGATCCCGGTTCGCACGCGCGTCGACGCCGGCGGCACATATGGCCCGATTGATCTGAAAGGCGAACGCCGGCAGAGAATCGATCATATCGAGGCGCGCTACCGCTCGCGCATATTCAGCGCGGGTAAAGGTTCGGCCATCGTCGAGATCTGGGCGCAACACTGACCGGATCCGAACATGGTGGACGTAAATGAGCATTTTGGGGGTCGGATTTTCCGGCCCCCATTCATTTGCCGGCCAGCACAATCATCAGGGCTTTTTTGCGAGCGCAAAGCGGCAGCTTATGGCCGTCGCAGTTATCCGGTCATGGCTGCGCAATCTCAGACAAACATTGTTTTTCACCGGCTATCGAATGTGCTACCGCAACCGGGTGTGCACGACTTGAGGGCGAGCCAACAGGCTCGCAGGGGACGACAGCTTTGAACCTGAGCCTGACGCAGCCGCTTTTCGCAGAGGCCGAAGCGGAGCTAATTCCTGCCGATCAACTCGACAGCGCGATGCGCAAGCGGCCAGCGCCGCCGGTCGCGGACGAAACGGTCAAGCAGCGCGTGCGCAGGCTCGCCGCTCACTGTCAGAAATACCGTGGCTCGATACGTGGCCGCGCCGTATGGCAAATGGTCACCACGCTCGTCCCTCTGGCACTCATTGTCGCGGCGATGTTTGCGACCGTGCGTAACGCCTATTGGGCGACGCTGCTGCTCGCGTTCCCGGCCGCCGGTTTGCTGGTGCGCGCTTTCATCATCCAGCACGACTGCGGGCACGGCTCGTTCTTTTCATCGCGCCGCTTGAACGATTTCGTCGGGCGCAGCATGAGCGTCCTCACCATGGCGCCGTATGGCCTGTGGCGGCGCGAGCATGCTCTTCACCACGCGAGTTCTGGCAACCTCGACCGGCGCGGCGCCGGCGACATCGAAACGATGACGGTCGAAGAGTACCAAAAACTGTCGGCCTTCGCTAAGTGGCGCTATCGCGCCTACCGCAATTCCTTCTTCCTGTTTGGCATCGGCGTGCCGGCGTACTTCATCCTCATCCAGCGGCAACCGTGGCTGCACGCGCTGTCGGCGAAGGATTCCTGGAAGAGCGTGGTGGGCCTCAATTTGGCGCTCGTGGCCTTCTACGGGCCGCTCATCTATTTCTTCGGCGTCTCGGATGTGTTTTTCGTCGCTCTGCCGGTGGTGCATATCGCGTCCGCAGTCGGCGGCTGGCTGTTCTTTATCCAGCATCAGTTCGAGGAGACGACGTGGGAGAAGACGGAAGGCTGGGACTTCCAGGTCGCCGCGCTTCTCGGGTCTTCGTATTACGATTTGCCCAGGGTGCTGAACTGGTTCACCGGTAACATCGGGCTGCACCATATTCATCACTTGAACAGCATGATCCCGAACTACCGGCTTCAAGACTGCATCGCGGAAAGCCCGGAGCTCAGCGCGATCAACCGCATGACGCTGCGCGACAGCTTCAAATGCGCGCGCCTGAAGCTGTGGGACGAAGGCGCGCGGCGCCTTGTCGGTTTCGACGAACTGCCGGCGCGCGCCTGACGCCCGAAAAGGGCCAAGCAGCAATGACGAGTGCCAACCCAAGACCGGTCGAAGACTTTCGGACGGTGCGGGATTGGCTGCGGTTCGCCGTTACGCGAATGACGGGCGCGAAAATCGCCTTCGGACACGGCACCGGCAACGCGGTGGACGAAGCCGCCTTCCTCATCCTTTCGGTTCTCGATCTGCCAATCAATGCGATCGAGCCGTGGCTCGACTGCCGCCTCTCGATGGCCGAGCGGGTATCGATTTACGACGCGATCGAGACGCGAATCGCGACGCGCAAGCCGGCGCCGTACGTCGTCAACGCGGCCTATATCCAGGGACGTCGCTTCTACGTCGACGAGCGCGTCATCGTCCCACGCTCGTTCATCGGCGAACTGATCGCGGGCGGCGGACTTGCGTCGCTTCTGCCGGCCGATGGAGACGTTAGGCGCGTGCTCGATCTGTGCACGGGGTCGGGTTGTCTTGCCATATTGGCAGCCGAAGCGTTTTCGGATGCGCACGTTGCGGCGTCGGACATTTCTACGGACGCGATCGACGTCGCCCGGCGCAACGTGGCCGACTACGGCCTGCAGAATCGCATCGCGCTGCATTTGGCCGATCTGTTCGATGGACTGCCGCCTGAGCGTTTCGATCTCATCATCTCCAACCCGCCGTATGTAACCGCCGCCGCCGTCAACGCCTTTCCGCCCGAGTACGCGGCCGAACCGCGACTTGCGCATTTGGGCGGCGACGACGGGCTCGATCTGGTTCGCCGCATCCTCGCGCGTGCGGCCGAGTTCCTGACACCCGGCGGCACGCTCGTCGTCGAGGTCGGACAAGCCGGGCCGGCTTTGGAAGCGGCGATGCCAGACATCGATTTTATCTGGCTCGATACCGAGGGCAGCGAGGGCGAGGTTTTCATGCTGTCGGCGGAGCAGCTCTGCGCATCGGACGATGCGCCGACAAAAAAGCGCAAAAAGAAACGCCGGTGAGACGGTCCCCGGCGCGAGGCTAGATTCGGCTTTATTCTTGTTCGGCGTCAGCCGAAGGCGCCGAAGTGATGCGAGATGCCGGTGCCGATTTCGCGAACGAACTCGTAAGACGCTTCCATGGGTGTCAGGATTTCGGTTTCCAGACGCGCATAGTCGTCGATGCCGCGCGGCCGGTAGCTTGCCTGCTCCTCTATCCCTGACGCCCCGCTTGCCGCCTTGGCCTTGCTGCCGTGCGGAAACGCCTTGCGCATGATGCCGACGACTTCAGGGATCTCCAGGCTCAGGGCCATTTCGAGCACCTGGCTGTGTGAGAGCCCATCCTGAGGCGCAAACCGAGGAAGCTGCGCGGCAAGAATGAAAATGCGCATGATGAGCGCGAGCCGGATCGACTGCAGGAGGTCCAGTTCCAGGCGGTTTTCGTCCGGAACCTTGCCGCCCTCGATGTTGAGGTCTTCCAGGATCGCGTGCAGGTCGATCGCATCGAGGCGCAGGTGGTGCACGAGCCGGTTGATGTCACCCTGGCGATCGTCCGGCAGAAGGTGCGTCGCGAGCGTCCGGAAGGCGCTGTTCAGACCTTGCTCCTTGCCCCAGGAGGCGCGCGAGGCCCAGAAGCCGGCATCGAATACGGTCGCGTTGGCGGCCATCGCGTTCAGGCTGGATACCGTCTTGCCGTAAGCGATCATGCCGAGCAGCGATTGGATTCGCTTCGACGACTTCGCGAGTTTGTTGAAGCGATCTCGGTCGGTCCCGACCGCAGCGCCAAGACCCGCGACGACGTTCGCGACATAGCCGAACTGCTGCAGGATTGCATTGTTGGGAATGGCGCGCATGCGGGCCGGATTGCCGCGATCCGACGTATGCTCGCCCTGGCGTTTGACGGGGCGCGAACCGGTCTTGAACAGGAGGTTCGGACCGAATGCGCCGAGCACGGCGCGATAGCCGTCGTGCGCGAAAAGTCCCTGCTGGTAAGCGCGCAGGCGCAGGAAGAAGTCGAGGCTGAAATTCTGCTCAACGTAGAACGGATCGAACTCGGCCGGAGCCGGCTCGCCGTCCATGACGATTGTTGCGAGTGCGCGCATGGTCAGTCCGCGGTTTCCGAACAGCATATATCCGTCGCCGCCCTGGAAGCTCGTCTCGTGCTTCACCGGGAGGTCCGCTTCGGCAAAACGACGGCGCGCCTCATCCGACATGACGTAGTGCAGGCGCGTGTGCAAGCTGCCCGGATGCGCGCCGCGACCCATGGATTCGCCGTGGGTCGAGAAGATCAGCGTTTCGACGCCTTCGAGGTTCGCCTTTTTCACCAGTGACGCGAGGCCATGGTAGTAACGCTCGATCGCGAGCGTCGCCGAGATCTGGCCGATGAAGCGGCCGGCGTCGGAGAAGCCGGTCTGGATGCTGATGCGCTTACGGCCCTTCACGTACTCGCGGTAGGTTTCTTCCTCGACCAGGCGCTCCATGATGCGCGAGCCGTTCTCGAGACCGAACGGCGTTTCGAACAGCGGCGAGATGTCGGTGATGTGGTCAACGCCGAACAGTTTGGCGAAGAAGATCGCGATCAACACCGTTGCCGGGCTTTCGCACTCGGCGATCAGGAAGCGGATCGGCGTTTCCTTGTCGACGTGCTTGTTGATCTGCGCGGTCAGCGCGAACTGGCGGATGGCGGTCGCGGTTTCCAGATCGAGCGTCGCGAAATTCACCGTCTCGCGCGGGCAGTTCTTGATCATGTCGACGATGCGCGCGAGCGACTGGCTTTCGGTCAGATCGCGCGTCCACGGTTCGTGGACGTAGGCGCGGAAAGCGTTGTTGAGCTGCAGCGCGTTGATGCGCAGATGAATGTGCGACACGCCCAGTCCGGTCGCATCGACGAGGCCAGCCAGCGCCGCGACGGAACGCTTCATCTGCGGCGCCTGCACGGCGTCGATCAGGCTGTTCAAGAGCGACAGCAGCGGCTCGACGGTGAGGAGATTGTAGCCGTCGGTGCGGGTGATGACGTTCGCCGCCTTGGCGAGCTGGCTCGAGTCCGTCGTGATGCCTTCCAGCGCCTTGATCTGCTCATCGACCGCGGCGATGGCGAGGTCGAGCTTGCCTACGATCTGGCGGGCGATGCGCTGAGCGGCGTCGCCGTCGTCGAGCTTGTGTTTCAGAATGACGAAGCGCTCGCGAACGTCGGCCAGCGCCGCACGCTTTTCCAGAAGGCGGACTTGGAACGAGAACGTCCAGGCGATGTCCGTTCGGCCGTCGAGATCGTATCCGACCCAGGAAGCCACGGTCGCCAGTTTTGGGCGGATCTTGTAGGCGCCCTCGCCAAACTTCTGGGCCGCGACGCTATAGAAGCCGTGCAGCAATTCCTCATAGGCGTTGCGCAGATTGCGGATCGCGTCCTGCACGCACTTGTGCTCGTGGTGCAGCGTGAGCGAGGGCTCCGGCCGGTGCGGCAAGCCAATGTGCTCGTCACCCGAAGCGGGGTCCGATACCGCGATCTCGCACATGCGCTTATAGAGCGCGTCCGAGAGGCCGAATGTTGGATGCGCGGTGAAGACGATGCCCGTGCGCGCACGCGCCCAGCGATCTGCAAACGCATCGAGCGAGCCGCCGGCGGCGTCCGCCGTCCGCTCGACGTAGCCCGTGAAGTCCTTGAGCGTCGCAGCCTGGTCTTCGTAGCCGAGCTTATCGCGCAACTGGCGGGCGCGACGGACGCAGGCACGGTCCATCAGCCTTCCGGCAAGCTGCTTCACATCGTCAAACGACACGGACCCCGATTCAAGTCGCCGGGACAGGTCGAACGCGACATGCAAAATTGGGTTTAGGGATGGGTTGTCGGGGATTTGCGAACGCAGGCGCTTCAGCTCGTCGCGAAGGGCGATCTCGTCGAGCTTCGCCGAGGCTACGACCGGCTTTGCTCTGTCCTGCATAACAGCATCCTCCGCGGGGGCGGTGTGAGGGGCGTCCAGTGTCGGTGAACATATTTGCCTGAGCGCCGTTCCGGCGCTCAGGCACTGGTGCGCGTCAGGCGACTTTCTTGAGCTTGCTGATCACCTGCGCGACGGTCGCGCCCATCTCCGACGGTGTCGGCGCGATGGTGACGCCGCAGCCCTTCAGGATCTCGACCTTCTCAGCAGCCGATTCTCCGAAGGCCGAGACGATGGCGCCGGCGTGGCCCATGCGGCGACCCTTCGGCGCCGAAAGACCGGCGACGTAAGCGATCAGCGGCTTCTTGCCGTGCTCCTTCGACCACAAGCCGGCCTCCGCCTCCTGCGGTCCGCCGATTTCACCGATCATCAGCACGGCGTCGGTCTCGGGGTCGTTCTCGAAGTGCTCGAGCACGTCGCGGTGCGAGGAGCCGTTGATCGGATCGCCGCCGATGCCGACCGACGTCGACACGCCAAGACCCAGAGACTTCAGCTGCGCGGCAGCCTCATAGCCGAGTGTGCCGGAGCGGCCGACGATGCCGATGCGGCCCGGCAGGTAGATGTGGCCCGGCATGATGCCGAGCATCGCCTTGCCGGGCGAGATCGTGCCGGCGCAATTCGGGCCGGTCAGGATCATGCGGCCCTCTTTCTTGTAGCGCCGCATGTAGCGCTTCACGCGGATCATGTCCTGGGCCGGAATGCCGTCGGTGATGCAGACGCAGTATTTGATGCCGGCATCGGCGGCTTCCATGATGGCGTCGGCCGCGAACGGTGGGGGCACGAACACGATCGAGGCTTCGGCTCGCGTCTCATCGACCGCGCCCTTGACTGTGTTGAACACGGGGCGGCCCAGATGCGACGTGCCGCCCTTGCCGGGGGTGACACCGCCGACCACGTTAGAACCGTAGTCGATCATTTCCTGTGCGTGGAACGTGCCGATGCGTCCGGTGAAACCCTGGATCAGGATCGGCGTCTTTTCATTGATGAAGATGGCCATTGGTCGTTTTCTCCCGGGGCTCTCAGGCGGCTTTCTTGGCGGCTTCGACGGCCTTCTTCGCAGCTTCAGCAAGCGTATCGGCGCTGATGACGGTTAGGCCGCTAGTTTGGATTATGCGCTTGCCTTCGTCGACGTTGGTTCCCTCGAGGCGCACGACGATCGGCATCGTGATCTTGAGTTCCTTCACTGCGTCGACGACGCCCTTGGCAACCCAGTCGCAGCGATTGATGCCGGCGAAGACGTTGACCAGGATGGCCTTGACGTTCTTGTCGCGCAGCACCGCCTTGAACGACTTCGCTGTACGCTCGGGGCTGGCGCCGCCGCCAATGTCGAGGAAGTTCGCCGGCTCGCCACCCGCAAGCTTGATCATGTCGAGCGTCGCCATGGCGAGACCCGCGCCATTGACGATGCAGCCGATATCGCCGTCGAGACCGACGTAGGAAAGGCCACGGTCGTTGGCGTATGTCTCGCGCGGGTCTTCTTGGCTCTTGTCGCGCAGTTCGGAAATGTGTGGACGGCGGAACAGCGCGTTCTCATCGAACGACATCTTGGCGTCGAGTGCGACGACCTGCTTTTCCTTCGTGATGACGAGCGGGTTGATCTCGACCATCATGGCGTCGAGATCGCGGAAGGCGCGGTAGCAGCCCATGATCGCCGGGATCAGCTTGTTGACGATCTCGGGATCGACACCCAGGCCAAACGCGATCTCGCGCGCCTGGAACTGCTGCATGCCGACGGCCGGGTCAACGCTGACGCGAATGATCGTGTCGGGCTGCTTCTGCGAGATTTCTTCGATGTCCATGCCGCCGGCAGCGGATGCGACGACCATGATCCGCTCGGAAGCGCGGTCCATGACGAAGCCCAGGTAGATCTCCTTGTCGATATTGGTGGCTTCTTCGATGTAGAGGCGCGAGACGAGCTTGCCTGACGGGCCGGTCTGATGCGTGACCAGCTTGCGGCCGAGCAGAGCTTCGGCGGCATCCTCGATTTCCTTTTCATTGCGGCACACCTTGATGCCGCCGGCCTTGCCGCGGGCGCCGGAGTGGATCTGCGCCTTGACCACGACGGTGCCACCCAGTTCGCTCGCGCGATAGGTCGCCTGCTCGGGGCTGTAGGCTAGGCCGCCGCGCGGGATCGGCACGCCGAATTTCGAGAGCAGTTCCTTGGCCTGATACTCATGAATGTCCATCTTGGGACCTCCCAGGGAGTTTCGCTGTTATCGTTTTCAGGACGCGGCCTTGCGCGCCGCCTCGGCGGACTTGATCGCGCCGGCGGTGACGAGCAGGTTTCTCGCCATCTTCTCGGATGCGGCGTCGATCATCTTGCCGTCGAGAGATGCGGCACCCTTGCCCTGGGCTTCTGCCTCTTTAAGAGCAACGAGGATGCGTTCTGCACGTTCCACTTCTTTTGCGGTCGGCGAGTAGATCTCGTTCGCAAGTTCGATCTGTGAGGGGTGGATCGCCCACTTGCCTTCCATGCCGAGCGCGGCGCCGCGGCGTGCCGCTGCCTTGTAGCCTTCCGGATCGTCGATGCCGCCGAACGGACCGTCGATCGGGCGCAAACCGAATGCGCGGCAGGCGACCGTCATGCGCGACAGCGGGAAGTGCCACTGGTCGCCCGGATAGT
>CADECN010000015.1 GCA_902825785.1 uncultured Hyphomicrobium sp.
GGTCCAGTCGTGTCCGAAGAAAACGATGCGCAACGAGGCACGGCCCAGGTCCCTCGGCTCTAATACCGCATGACCTGAGCGATCGCTCGGTGTGCCGGATACGGGCACTTGGCTCATCGGACGCAACTCGTGGATGCCACCGCCAACTCGATGCCAGCCGGAATGTGCGCCACCCGCGCGTACGCGCACGCAGGAGGCATCAAGGTTCCAGCAGGCCTAGAATAACCGCGCTTCATGTACGTCAGCACACCTACATAGTTGGTAAATCGCGCATTTTTCGCGGATCGCTCCAGAAGTGCGACAACCTGTCCTGTGAGCGGAATGATGACCATCACCGGGTAAGAGCCTCCGCGTTTGCCGAGCGCTCGCGTGCGAGCAGCGGGAAGTAGTCTTGCACGGCGAGGACGCTGCCCTTTTCCGAGAAGTGCCCGCTATCGGTGTAAAGAAGCTGCTCGTCCTCGCGGTACCGGCACAGTTCGCCATTGCAGAGGAATTTGAGCGGATCGATGAAATGAGCGCCCTCGGCGGCGGTCCTCAGGCGGGGATTGATGTCTTTGTCGAGCGCGCTTGGCCAGTAGTCGGCCCGCTCGCCGTTGCCCTTGTTCTTGTAGGCGATCAGGCGGACGTTGGCCGGGAAGATCGGCGATTGGCCGATGACCCATGCCTCGACGTCCATCCGCTTCAATTCCTCAAGCGTGCTCTGGATGCTGTCGAGACCGCGCTGCTGCAAGTCGACCCAGCGGGCCGAAAGGATGACAGTCTTGATGCCATTCTCCCGGATGATGTCGATGGCGCGCCGATTGAAGTCGCCACAGCCGGGACGCGCATAGGAATAATAGGACAGGACGGGCGGGCATCCCGCGGCCGTGTACTGCACGATCTGGACGGGCATCGAACGGGCCGCGGCTTCAAGGCCTGGAATGTAGTGCGCCGCGTAGGAATCTCCCCACAACAGAACCTTGGACGTGCCGCCGGATGTTCGCGTGCATGACGAAAGGTCCCAGTTCCCGACCTGGATGTCGCCGACCTGGAAGCAGGTACCGGTCTTCCAGGTGTTGGGATCGGGGATGGTGCGCGCGACTTCGCGCGGGAAGCGCCATTCCGCGCCGTTGGTGACCATGCCAAAGCCGCCGGCGAGCGCCACAACCGTCATGGCTGCAACGCCGCGATAAAGAAGCGGTCGTGCATTTGGCGTGCGGTCCGGATGCCGGAACGGCTGTTCGATGTAGCGCCAGCTGAACGTCGCCAGTATGAAACTCGCAACGATGATGGCCGCGATTTCGGTGGCCGTCGGATCGCGCAGCGTCGCATAACGCGTGAACACGATAAGCGGCCAGTGCACGAGGTATAGCGAATAGGATATGAGGCCGACCGCGACGACCGGTTTCCACGCCAGCGCACGGTTGATGGGTGTCGTGCCGCCGCTGCCGGCCCAGATGATGAGCGCGGCGCCCAGGCAGGGCGGAATTGCGCTCAAGCCAGGAAACGGCGTGAACTTCGTGTATCCGAAAACGGCGTGGGCAATGAGCGCCAAGCCAGCAATCGCTGCCGCTGTGCGCGCGGCGTCGGAAAGTTTTGGCGGCCGCGCGACAGCGATGACAACGCCGAAAAGAAGTTCCCAGGCACGCGTCGGCAACAGGAAGAAGTTGGCGGTCGGCGCAAAGTCGCTCGCATAGACGCTTAAGCCCAGCGACAGCACGATCGCGGGCACGAGCATTAGCATGTAGCGCTTGTTGAGGTAGCGGTAGCACACATACATCGCTATCGGCGCGAAGATGTAGAATTGCTCCTCGACCGACAGCGACCAGGTGTGCAGCAGCGGGCGCAGCAGTGCCTCGTTGTTGAAGTATCCGGAGTAGCGCCAGAAATACAGGTTCGAAACGAACGTCGCGGCCGCCGTGAGGCTGGCCGAGAAGTCGTCGAAGTCCGTCGGCAGAAACAGCAGCCACGCCGCGATCCACGACAGCGCGAAGATAAAGATCAGGGCGGGAAACAGCCGGCGAACGCGCCGCTCGTAGAACTTGCGGATCGAGAACGCGTCCGCATTGAGATCGCGCATCAGCGTAAGCGCGATAACGTATCCAGAAATGACGAAGAACACGTCGACGCCAACGAAGCCGCCGCTGATCCCGGCCACGCCGCAGTGGAACAGCAACACGGACAGGACCGCGACAGCGCGCAGCCCGTCTATGTCGGGTCTATAGCCAGGAATACTGCTGGGCGCGCTCATCAAAGGGGTCCGAAACGGGTCACTCGGCAGGTATCGGGCAGCATGGTGGCGTTAATCCAGGCCAAGTCGGCGGCAGATGCGCTAAAATTTGATCACCCGCAGCGCCCATTTTGGAATTGGTTGGGCGCAACGGAGTGGCCCCTTTACCGTGCAACTTCCTCGCCAAGAGGCGCAACAGCGCGCATTGGTCCCAGGCCCGGCCGGGATTGCGCCAATCCGCATCATAATCGCAATTCTCTCCGGTGATGCGACGGTTAACCTTCAATTTAAAAGTGCAGTCCGGGTCATGGGAGTCCCGCGAAAGGGGTAGGAAGGGATTTCGCGGCCGCCTACGCCCACCCGCGCGTCACAATGGAACGGACCGTCGCGAATTGGTGCGTCCCGTCATCTTCGGCGGAAGGCTCTCAAACGTGCGGTCGTCAGCGCGAAAACGGTCGCAATCAACATCTGATTGAAGCCATGATTGACCATGAGCGGGTTCTCTGAGGACGAGTAAACAAACATCAACACCACGAAAAGGCAGACAAAAAGCGCCGCGGCGTCATGCGAGCGCCCGTACACTTTCACGGCGCGCTTGAGCAGGACAAGGAGCGTCCCGACAATGAGCAAAAATCCGGGAATTCCGAAGGCCACGGCGACTTCCAGGTAGCTATTGTGAAAATACCAAAGCGCTTGGCCGACGACATACCTCAGGTATGGCACCGCGGGATTGGCGTTGTCCCAATAGCTCATGTAGCCGAAGCCGAGCCAAGGCCGTTCGGCGATGGCGTCGAGCGCGAAGTCCCAGAGGACGGTACGTCCCGTCAGCGTCGCGTCCTTGCCCACGCCTTCAAGGGCGAGCGCGAACAGGTCGATATCCAGGATAAGCACGATGGCGGCGAGCGGTGCCAGGATCATGAATTGAAGTCCGAGCGCTAGCGACAGCAGACCCGCGCCCTGACGATAAACGAGAGCCAATGGGACGAATGAAAGCACGACGGTCGCGGCAACGAGGCAGGAGCCGGATCGTGATAACAGCAGGATTCCAAGACCGATCAGGAATGAGAAAAGCGTAAGTGCGCGGCGGTATCCGTCAATGAAAAGGCAGCACGAGGTAATCATCAAAAGGATCGCATACAGGCCCATCTCGTTTTTATGAAAGTAGATGCCGCGCAGTTCACCGTAAGAACCCATCGCCTCCATCCGATTGACGAAGAAGAACAGAAGCGAGGCGATGTTCACGACCAGGAACGCGAAGAAAAACAAGCGCAATGCGCGCTTAGGCCCGACGTAGTCGGCGAAAACGAAGCCGATGAGCACGGTCATCAAGAGCTGGAACGCATTGTAAGCCGTTGCCAACGGCGTGAAGGCCCACAACGACGAAAGAAGCGCGAGCAGTGGCCAGAACAGAACCAATAGATTGACGCGCAGCAGGCGCAGAAACGCGTCGGGATACCTGAGCAGAACGATCGCGACGGCGAGATATCCGGCAAACCAGAACGGCCGCGACGGTATCGGCATGCCGAACAGCGTCTTCGACAGCGTCAGCCCGGCGATCCAAATGACCAGCCCGATATTGACGATGTTCTCGTTGCTGATGGCGAGACGCCACCCGCGACTTCCGCGATTGATGCGCGAGGCGACGCCTGAACCGTGCCCGATCTCACCCGCGAAACTCGACATACCCCATCCGCTTCAAGGCAAACTGCGGCCGCAATCGCGGCGACCCCTAACCATGCCATCTATTGGTAAATTGTCGTGAAGACAGAATTAGCGGCCTGCATCACGCGTGCCTAGGCAATTCGGGCAACGGTGTACCCCTGCCCGTCACGGTAAATGATATGTTACCAGCTTGCCGACATTGGAACGCCCAGCATGACCTCGTTGATACGCCTGCGCGCGGCCGCGGCGATATCGCCGGGCAAGTTGTCGAGCGCAAAGAGCTGCTGCTCGGCGATTTCGCTATTCGGCCTCGGTTTATTGGGCTGCTGCCAGTCGGTGACAAGAAAAAGCAGGATGTGGTCGCCGGGAAACTCGTCGAAATGACTGTAGATGCCGACGAGTTTAGGCGGTGTCCGCAGAACAACGCCGGCCTCCTCGCGAAGTTCGCGGCTGAGCGCTTCGTCGATCCGTTCGTTGCGCTCGACCCCGCCGCCGGGGAAATGCCATCCCGGCCGATAGCTGTGGCGGATAAGGAGCACGCGCTTATCCTCCTCGACAATGAGGCCTTGCACGCCGAGCGTGACGCGATGCTTGCGTGGCACGGTGGGAGCGCTCATTGCGAAACGGTCTCCCTGTCGGCCGGCGCTAGCAAGCGCCAGCCGTAAAGCCAGTCGTAGCGCGCCATCAAGGCCGAAGCCGGGACCGCGCCCAGCACACTATCTCGCGCAAGCCGCATGATACCGTCCAAATGATAGATCCGGCCATTGGCGGCGGAGGCGCGCGCCACCGCAAGCGCGCGACCTCGCCGCTCGAGTTCATAGGCGCGCAGCGCTGCTGCCTCGTTGCCGGGCGCTTCGCAAAGGCGGGCGGCAATCGTCACGGCGTCTTCGAGCGCCAGCACGCCTCCCTGGGCAAGGAACGGCAGGACGGGGTGCGCCGCATCTCCCAAAAGCGCGGCGCGGCTCTTCGTCCAGCCGGCGAGCGGTGGCACGGTTGCGAGCGACCACATCCGCCAACCGCCAAGAGAGCCAAGTGCCTCACGAAGCGCTGGCGGAATTGCCGCCGCGTGCCGCTCTTGCCAGCCGGTATCAGCCGCCGTGTTCCAGGCATCGAACGTGGCTTCGTCGTCGACGATGACGACGATGGCGCACTCGCGACCCGCGCGCACCGGGTAGTGCACGACATGGCTCCCGCTGCCGAGCCAGACATGCACGTCTTCAAGGTTCAAGCCGGCCGGTATCTGGTCGCGTGCGATGACGCTCCGATAGGCGCACTTGCCGGCAGATTTTACCAACGCCGCCGTGGGCGCAATTTGAGCGCGCAATCGCGACCACAGCCCATCGGCCGCGATCAGAATACGGCCGGCGATGCGCCGCCCATCGACCAGGTGGGCATCGACCCGATCGTCGCCTTCGCAATAGGAGGCGACCTCAGCGTCATTGATGATCGTAATGAGTTGCGCCTCGGCGGCCGTGGCGATGAGCGCCGCGTGAAGGTCGCCGCGATGTGCCGTCCAGTAAGGCGAGCCGTGTCGCTGCTTGATCCAATCTCCAAGAGGAAGACGTGCGAGTGCGCGCCCCTCCTTGCCCGAGTGGACGGCAATGCCTTCTGGAACTGAGATTTGCGGCAGGAGACGCTCGGCCACGCCGAGTTGGGCCAGAATGCGCGTGCCGTTGGGCCCGATCTGGATACCGGCGCCATCCTGCGCGTTGGGCGCGCGCCGCTCGCATACGATGCTCGCGATGCCGCGCCGTGCGCACGCAAGCGCCGTCGCAATCCCGCCGATGCCGCCACCCGCGATCACGACTGGAAGCTGCGCGTCCGGCATCTGTCAGAGGTGCTGTGACGTGCCCGGCGCGATCATCGCGCTAGGCCGCGACAAGACTGCCCGCGGGATCGCTCTCGTTGGCGGCGAGGCGCGGGTCGTACACATAAAGTGTCGAGCAGTAGGGACACAGGATTTGTCCGTCCTGCCCCATGTCCAGGTAAACGTGCGGGTGATCGAAGGGCGGCCGCGCGCCCATGCAATTGAATTCCTTGACGCCGATAAATATGCGCTCCGCGCCCACGTCGTTGGCGAAATGCGGGATCGTCGAGTCGGCCATGCGATAATCCTTCTAAGCCCTTGCCTGCGGCTCCAGCACGATACCGTCACACGCCGATCAGTGGTAGGGGAGGCGATCAACCATTTGCCGCAGGTGTCCACAGCAATGACGAACCGGTTCGACAGCGCCGGAGTAGAGATCGCTTTTTTCGATTCCGAGGGTGGTCCGCGCCACTTGCCCGTGCTTCTCATCCACGGCTTCGCATCCAATGCGGCGATGAATTGGATCGGCACGAGCTGGTCCGACACCTTGCGCAATGACGGTTTCCGCGTCATCGCCTTCGATAACCGCGGCCATGGCGAAAGTCAGAAGCTGTACGCGACCACCGACTACGGTGCGCCCTTGATGGCGGAAGATGCCCGCCGGCTTCTCGACCATCTGGGGGTGGAGAAGGCTCACGTGGTCGGGTACTCGATGGGCGCGCGTATTGCTGCATTTCTTGCGACCGGTCACCCCGATCGCGTTGCCAGTGTGGTGTTCGGCGGACTCGGTATCAACATGGTGCGCGGCATCGCGGGAACGGGTCCGATAGCGCACGCGCTCGAAGCGCAAAGCATTGACGACGTGGCAAATCCGACGGCGCGCACATTCCGCGCCTTTGCCGAGCAAACGAAGAGCGACTTACGCGCACTTGCCGCCTGCATCCGTTCCTCGCGCGCGGCAATTACCGCCGAGATGGTAGGGCAAATCCATGCCCCGGTGCTTGTTGCTGTCGGCGAGCACGATGTCATCGGTGGGCCGCCCGAAGGATTGGCCGAGATGATGCCGAATGCGACTGCGTTCACGATTCCCGGCCGCGACCACATGAAGGCGACCGGTGACCGTGCGTTCAAATCCGAGGTCGTCGCGTTCCTGAACCGGGTCGAAGCCGACTTGTGAGCGTGGACGCAGGCCGGACCAGGCAGGGCACGGGGGAATTATGCCGCCAGGTCCGGCACCGCTGACCGCCACGGAACGCTCCTCGTTGCCCGCGATCGACCCAAGGGCCTTGAGCGAGACGTCGTGAGGAGCGTCTTCAGACCGGTACGCGGTACAAGCCCGACCGAAGACGCGGAACGGCATTTCCCTCGACCGTACGCGGTTACATGACCGGGCGAGGCCCCGCACAAATTCGAGGCACGCGAAGTGTAGCTGCGACGTGTGACGACGCGATTTCAGTCGCACTTCAGCTTTGCGACACCCTGTGGATAACTTTTCTGAAGCGGCGCGCGCCTCGTGCGCCTCTGCCCGAGCTTTGCCGCGCCCGGAACTCAAAACCGCCGGAAAAACAGCAGATGAGAAGAAGGGGCCGGGGGGTCCGTTAAAGCAGCGTTAACTATGATGCCGTTAGCCTCCCAGGCCATGTTGTCCGGTAGCGTGCGCGTTTACATCCCTCTTGTGGCCCTGCTTTTGGCGGGGCCTTTGTTGCTTTGGGGATGCGGGACCACCGGCCCGAGTTTCACGGCAAAGTACGAGCCTTGGCGGTCGAGCGAGGAAAGCGCGTGCATTTCCGCCGGTGCCGTGCGCCAGACCCGCTTCATCCGAACCCGATCGGCACTCGGTGGCCCAAGCTATTGCGGCAGCGAACGGCCATTTGAAATGTCGGCGGCGGCCGGCGGCCGGGTCGCCATGGTCCCGCCCGCGATGCTGCGCTGTCCGATGATCCCACAGGTTGAGCGCTGGGTGACGGATGTGGTCGACCGAGCCGCGCGCTTCCATTTCGGCCAGCCTGTCGTCGAAATGAAAGTCGCCGCATCCTACTCCTGCCGCCCCATGAACCACGTCGATGGCGCACGCCTGTCCGAACACGGCTACGCCAACGCGCTCGACATTTCAGTATTCACGCTGGCGAGCGGCGAACGCATCACCGTCAAGGGCGGTTGGCGCGGGACGGACCGAGAGCAGGCATTCCTGCGCGATGTCCACGACGGCGCCTGCAAGCATTTCACGACCGTGTTGGGGCCCAACTACGATTCCAACCACAAAGACCATTTCCATTTGGACTTGGCGCGCCACGGCCGCGACGGCCTGATGACGATCTGCAAGTAACTGGTCGGCCCAAGATCCTTCGTTGCGGCAACAGGGGTCGCCGCGCGCCCGCAAAGCGTCTAGAAGCGGCTTCATGAGCTGGCATAGAGACAGCGGCCCGGGATCGCGCCGCGGCTACCATCATGGCAACCTGCGCGAAGCGTTGATCAAGGCCGCGCTCGAACTCATCGCGCAAAAGGGACCGGCTGGGTTCACGTTCGCCGAGGCCGCGCGCGCCGCCGGCGTCAGTCCCGCCGCGCCCTACCGTCACTATCGTGATCGTGATGGCCTGATGGCCGACATCGCGCTCAAGGGTTTCGAAACGTTTACCTCGCGACTGAGCGCGGCTTGGAATGGCGGCAAGCCAGACGCGCAAACCGCGTTCGAGCGGCTGGGGCGGGGCTATCTTGCATTCGCGCGCGCAGAGCCGGCACTGTTCTCGGCGATGTTCGAGTCCGGACTGTCATTCGACGCTTTCCCGGACGTGCGGGACGCGGGCGAGCGCGCGTTCAATGTCCTGCGCGATGCCTGTGCCGCCTTGATCGAGACGATGCCGGAAGAGAAGCGTCCGCCCGTTATGATGATGGCGCTTCACGTCTGGGCGCAGGCTCATGGCATCGCGTCGTTGTTCGCGCGCGGCGATGCCGCCCGGCGGCCCATCCCGATGAGCCCGGAGGATCTGCTGGACGCCATGGTCCTCATTTATCTCGATGGTCTTGGCGTCCGCGAAAAATCGAACCGGCCCCCCTCTTGACGATCGCGAATTGACACCCACCTATGTGAATGTAAAATACATTTACATCTTAACCGAGTGAGGGTGGCTATGTCTGAAATGGTTGCACGGCTCGATGATTGGGGTCAGCCCGCGTGGATCGCGGTGATGGTTCTCGCCTTCGTGCTGTTTTGGCCCATCGGTCTCGCGATCCTCGCCTATCTGATCTGGAGTGGACGGATGTCGTGTGGATGGCATGGCCGAAGCGGCCGTTGGCAGTCGCGGTTCGCAGACGGCGTTGAGCGTGTGAAATCGCGCGTTGAAGACGAGATGCGCGGGTATTCCTCAAGCGGCAACCGCGCGTTCGACGACTATCGCACCGCGACGTTGAAGCGGCTGGAAGATGAGGAGCGGGAGTTCCACGCCTTTCTGTCGAAGCTGCGCCAGGCCAAGGACAAGGCCGAGTTCGATCAATTCATGAGCGAGCGACGCGAGCGCCCGCAGTCGAGCGGCGGCGACGCGGCACCTCCATCGGTTCAGTAAGTCACCTGATTGCGCGGCGCTCTTTCGATGGAGCGCTGCGCAAACGCAGTCCGCAAGCGCCTTTTTTCTATAGTTTCTGAAATCGAGGGTCCCGCACGATGAAGTTGCACCACTTCCTACCGCCGCCCCACATGGTCGCGTTGCTCGCATCCTCCGCGCTCGCGTTTGCGGCCGGCGCCTACCTCATGCACCGTCGCCGCCTGCCGGTGCTTGCGCAGGCGCTGGGCCAACGCGCACGCGATGGCGCACGATCTTGGCGCGAGCGCTTCGCGCTCTGGCGGTCGAATGTTGTCGAGCGCAACGCAGATCGCAGGAAGGCCAAGCTCCAGCGCCAATCGAACGGACCGTCCGGCAATTCCGCATTCGATGAATATCGCGCCACGACGATCCAGCGACTCGAAGACGAGGAGCGCGAGTTCCAAGCCTTCCTCGCCAAACTGCGCAACGCCAAGGACAAGGCCGAGTTTGATGAATTCGTGGCCGAGCGTCGCGTCAAGTCGCAGGCTGATGAACCTCCTGAGGAGTGAGGAATACAAAGACGGGCCAGACCGTTCCATTCGATCGGGACCGTGCAGCCTCCTAATGGTCCGGATGCCGCACTTGCGGGCAAACATTTCCAGAAATTCAGGGGACCTTGGTCTGGCCGTCGTCTATGCTGAACGTCGGTAAGATTTGCCGCGAGCGGGAAACGCTTGCGCGGCCAACGCAGGATCAAATACCGGTCATGCCCTGGCAGTTTTTGAAAAGCGCCGTGACCACGGCGATGGGTGGCGGTGTCCGCGCCGCACTTGAGTCGGTCAAGGGCGCGATCGGCTGGGGTAGCGGCCAGTCGAGCGTCGCTTTCACGATCGCCGTCGTTGCTCTCGCCGCCAAAATGAGTAAGGCCGATGGTGTTTCGACGCCGGTCGAGGCGGCGGCATTCAAGCGCCAGTTTCATGTGCCTGACGGCGACTGTGAGAATGTGAGCCGCCTGTATCAGCTCGCGAGCCAGGAAGTGGCGGGCTTCGAAACCTATGCCGCCCAGGTTGCGCGGCTGCTCGAAGACGAACCGGAGCTGAAAATCTCCGTGCTCGAGTGCCTCTTCCATGTCGCGACGGCAGATGGCGTTCTGCATCCGCAGGAGGACCTCTACCTCGCTCGTGTCGCCGAAGTGTTCGGGCTGACGGCGGCCGAGTATCGTTGTGTCCGCCGCGGCTTCGTGGTTGACCCCGATAGCCCCTACGAAGTCTTGAACGTGCCGCCGGGCGCGACGGATGCCCAGGTAAAGAAACGCTATATCGAACTGGTGAAGAGCCATCACCCCGATGCGCTCGTCGCCAAGGGCGTGCCGCCCGAACTGCTCGCTGGCGCAGAGCGCCGGCTTTCGGTCATTACGGCCGCCTACGAGGCAATTCTCACGGAGCGCGGCAAACGCGTGGAACGTGCACTCGAGCCGAGCACGTGACTTTCGACTCCGACAGCCATCTCGTCACTGACATCCGTCCGGCACACAATGTCGAGATGCGGCGCGGCGACGCCCGTCCCCGCATGCTGATCTTGCACTACACGGGCATGTCATGCGCGGCCAAGGCGGTCGACTGGCTGGCGCGCGAGGAAAGCAAGGTTTCCTGCCACTACGTCGTCGACGAGGCCGGACGCATCACCCAGATGGTGCCCGAGTCGCTGCGTGCCTGGCACGCAGGCGACTCTTTTTGGCGCGGCGAGACTGACATCAATTCTCATTCGGTCGGTATCGAAATCCAGAATCCCGGCCACGCTCACGGCTATCCGGATTTTCCCGCCCCCCAGATGCGCGCCGTTATCGCACTGTCGAAGGATATCGTGAGCCGGAATCGCATGCCGGCCGAGGACGTACTGGCGCACTCCGACATCGCACCACAGCGCAAGATCGATCCGGGTGAGAAGTTCAACTGGGCCATGCTCGCGCGCGAGGGTATCGGTCGTTGGGTCAGACCGTCTCCGGTGCGACCGCAGGACGTGCCGCTTGAACTGTGCGCGTCCGGCGAGCGCGTGCTGAAGGCGCAGCACGCTCTTGCTGCCTATGGCTATGCCGTCCCGCAGACCGGAGAACTCGACGAAGAGACCTCCAAGGTCGTCCGCGCGTTCCAGTTGCACTTTCGCCCGCGCCGTGCCGACGGCCGTCTCGACCGGTCCACCGAGCTGACATTGGAACGTCTCATTTCTGTCTCACGCCGCCCGGAAGTGGCGTAAGAGGTGGGAAACCCGATCGGGCGTCCGACCGGATCAAGGCCAGGATCAATGCTGAAGCCGCAGCGACCGGAAGCCATAACGCTGGCTGTCGCCATATTCATCGCCGTCGCGCTCAATGGCCCTTTCTGGGCGAAGCTGTATGCCGCGATTGCGCCGGCCAGCCTGTCCGACTGGGTGTTCCTCGGCGCGGTCGGCGTGGCGATGATCGCGCTGTTCAACCTGGTGCTTCTGGCGTTCTCGTTGCGACCGGTTCTTCGTGTGCTGCTGACGGTTCTGCTGCCGACCACTGCGGCCGCGAGCTACTTCATGCACCAGTACGGTGTCGTGATCGACGTCAACACCATCCGCGACATCTTTCAAACCGATCAGGCGGAAGCCGGTGATCTGATGAGCGCCAGGATGGTGGCGTATGTCGCGCTTCTTGGCGTCGTGCCTGCTCTCATTCTATGGCGCGTGCGCTGGCTGGAGCGTCCGTTCTATCGCGACCTCAAAGCAAAGCTTGGCGCCGCGGCCGTATCGCTCGCCGTTCTTGCGATCGCGATCGCGCCCTTCTTCGGGGAATTTCTGTCTGTCTTTCGCGAAACACCCCAGTTGCGTTTGACATTGACGCCGACGAACTACATCGCGGCCGTGTCGAAGTACGCAACGAAACGCGAAGCCAAGGCCAAGGACGTTGCCGCCGTCGGGCGTGACGCGGAGCGAAGGCCGGAGCCCAACGCCCGGCCCGTGTTCTTTGTGATCGTCGTGGGCGAGACGGCGCGCGCGGCCAACTTTTCGCTCAACGGCTATGCACGCCAGACCAACCCCGAGCTTGAGAAGGTCAAGGACCTCGTCAATTTCAACACCGCCAGTTCATGCGGCACCGATACGGCAGAGTCTGTGCCGTGCATGTTTTCTGGTCTAAGACGCGCCGATTTTTCCAATGCCAAGGCGGCTGGCCGCGAGAACCTTTTAGATATTCTTAAACATGGCGATGTGGACGTGCTGTGGCGCGACAACCAATCGGGTTGCAAGGGCGTATGCGACCGGGTGCAAACGGAAACGCTGACCGGCATGGCGCACCCTACCTTCTACGCTTCGACCGGCAACTTTGATGAGATCCTGCTCGACGGACTCCAAGACCGTTTGAGCAAAGTCCAGCGCGACACGGTCGTCGTGCTCCACATGATGGGGAGCCACGGCCCCGCATATTGGAAGCGCTATCCGCCCGCCTTCGAGCGGTTCACGCCAGCATGCAAGGACGCTCAATTCAGCCATTGCACGACCGACGAGATCGTCAACGCCTACGACAATACCATCCTTTATACGGATCATGTGCTCGCCCGGCTTGTCGAAATCCTGTCCGGCGCCGAGACGCGCGGTGTCGAGGCCGGCATGATCTACGTGTCGGACCACGGTGAAAGCCTGGGCGAGCACGGCATCTACCTGCACGGCATGCCCTACACACTTGCCCCCAAGGAGCAGACCCAGATCCCGTTCATGGCGTGGCTGTCGCCCGGCTTGCGCGCCGACAACGGTATCGAGGCCAGCTGCCTGGAAGCCCAGGCTAAAATGCCTGTGAGCCACGACAACCTCGTCCACTCGGTACTGGGCATCATGGACATTGAAACCTCCCAGTACGACCGCCGGCTCGACGTCTTCGCCACCTGTACGCACCACCCGTCGTGACGCACAACGAGATAACGTTGCACGCGAGCGCACGCGACTAAGTGCTCATATCGTTCGCGAAAAAAAAGTAATCCTCGGGTGTCCAAGACTCGTGCATGATCGTTTTGTGATCAACTGCGAGAAGGACACCGGTCGAATTGGTCAGGCTATCGCGCGCACTTTGGAAGGTTGTCGTGATTGCGACACTGTTCGCCCTCGCCGGCGCCGCGCTTGCTGAACAGCCGCTCGGGCCGGTTTCGCGGATCGCCGAAATCAACGCCCGCGAGATCACGCGCGCGCTCCATGAGGCCCGACCCGGCGAACGCGTGGATTTCTCAGGCCGCTTCCTGGCCTACCTCGATCTCGCAGACCTTGACTTCAAGGGCGCCAATCTCGCACGCTCCGATTTCTACGGCGCCGACTTCACCGGCGCCAATCTCTCGGGCGCCAACCTGTCGAATACCCGGCTCGACCGCTCTGTGCTGATCCGCGCCAATCTATCGGGGGCCAATCTTAGCGGCGCAACGATCTACCGGCCGACGATCTACTCGGACATGACAAACCGGACGACCGAGGCACCGCGTTTCGCAGGTGCGAATCTCGCCGGCGTCCATGTCCAGGCTGAACTTTCGGGTGCTGACTTTCGCGGCGCCGACCTGACAGGCGCTGATTTTGGACCTCTGGAGATGCGGCCCGGGCAGGGCACCCTCACCACGCTGCCGAAGAACGTCCTGAAGTATTGCGACTTCTCTGGAGCACGTCTGCACGACGCCAACATGACGCTCACCGTTCTCTGGTTTGCGCGTTTCACGGGCGCCGATCTATCGGATGTGAACTTCACGGGAGCGGACTTGTCGCGCGCCGACTTCGCGGGCGCCGACCTGACGGGCGCCGACTTCACCGACTCCGATCTTGATGGTGTGAACTTCGTCGGAGCACGCGGCCTCGAAGCGGCGAAGGGATTAGATCGTGCGCGCAATCTCGCGACCGCGAGACGATAATATGATCTGTGCTGATATTCGTTTGGTCTAAACTGCAAATCATGTTGATCTGATTGCGGGGCGGTTGCGCTCAGCAATCGTAATGAGGAACGCCGGCGCCGCGTTCAGTCCGCTCTTCCGAAATTGTTAAGTCTCACCAGAGACCGTCGGGGGCGATGATGTCTGACACCAACAAGCTGTACGCATGGAGCCGAGCCTGCTGTGTTGCACTCGGCGCGAGCTTAGCGCTCGCGGTTCTTGCGATCTCGGCCGGCGGCGCCCACGCCGTCAGCCTGCGGGTGAAGCTGGCCTGCGCCAGCGACTACTACGCGCACTGCAGCATGCATAAGCCCGATACACCGGGCGTGCGCGCCTGCATGAACTCTGTCGGCTCCAAGTTGAGCCGTCGGTGCGTCAACGCCCTCGTGGCGGCAGGCGAAATATCGGAGAACGAAGTGCAGCGGCGGCGGGAACGCCGGTTGGCGATGGAACGGCGCATGATGCGTCGGACCGCGATGCGCGACTAGCGCGCTGCCGCTGACATAGATGACCGTGCGGCGCCCGCCGGACCCCACAGGTCGGACGGGCGCAAGCTCGCAGGATTGCCCGGTTCGATCCGCGAAATGGGCACAAACTGTCAGCCTCTGACGTCCTTCCTCCTTACCTCTTGACCTTTGACGCGCTGCGTCCCTTATCTCTCGCACCAGCCGGCCGGACGGCCGCTGCCGGATTGTTGTGGCAACGTCGGCCCTAAAGGCCGGCAAGCAGGCTTCCGGTGGAGGAAAGTCCGGGCTCCTTGATGGAACGGTGGCGGCTAACGGCCGCCGGGGGCGACCCCAGGGAAAGTGCCACAGAGACGATACCGCCAGCGGGCTTGCCCGCAGGTAAGGGTGAAAAGGTGCGGTAAGAGCGCACCGCGCCGCTGGTAACAGCGGTGGCAGGGCAAACCCCACCGGGAGCAAGATCGAATAGGGGTGGGCGCGCGTGGCGCAAGCCGACGCGAGACGCATCATCACGTCCCCGCCCGGGTTGATTGCTTGAGGCGACCGGCGACGGTCGTCCCAGATGAATGGCCGTCGCGGGCTCTGCTGAAAGGCGAGCCCAGACAGAACCCGGCTTACAGGCCGGCTGGTACTACATTTTCGCCCCAAAGCCGTGCGCTGCGGCGCCGATCCGGAAGGACGACAGATGGCGATGGACCAGATTTTGGCTCAATCGGCCGAACGGCAAAGCACGTCGCGAGACCTGGACGCCGATCATCACGTCCGCCACTTCCGCCAAAGCCTGCTATGGCCACTGCGCCTTTCGCGCGCCGAGCGCGGCGCGAACATCGTCGATTCCCTCGTGCGACCCGGGTCGCCGTGGCAGGTCCACACCGACGAGTTCGACGATCCGACCGCATTTCGCGAGCGACACTATTCCGAGTTGGTGACGTTCCTGCCGCCCGTGCGCCGGTTTCTCTACGGCGAAGGCGCGACCGGTTCGGTCGCGACCGACGTGTTGAGACGCAGCGACATCGCGAAGGTGCGCGTGCATCTAGCCGGTGACCTCCGGCCTGTCGTGCTCGACATCGCCCACATCGATCTCTACATCCTCTCCGACATCGACCTCGCGATGCTGAATGTGGAGTTGACCACCTCCGACGTGCCTCTCGACGTGGCGCAAGACATGCTGTTCCAGTTTGGTCGCCTCTATCCGGCGAAATGGAACGACGACGGGTCGCCGTTTGAATGCGCAACCTTGATTGAGTTGCTGGCCGCCGATGGAACACCGGTCGCCCAATCGGACTACGCAGAGCGCGGCAAATACCTTGAATACGCCTGCCGCAATCGTGCGCCGCTTGTCGCGGCTCACTGGCGGCATCTGGTTTTTCCCCTTGCCCAACATGAAGGCGCCGGCCCCGGCACGACACCCCGTTTCAAGCTGCTTGAGGGCGAACGCGTTGCGCAGATGGCCTTCGTCGGCATGGCAAAGCAGGAAATGCTGACGCGCGGCGACTACGTCCGCCTCGCCTTTGCCAGCGGTGCCGGCGACCGCAGTGCGCTTCCTTTTGCCGAACGCCACTTGGAAAGCTTCGAGGCCGACTATTGCTACGACCGGCAGGACGAGCGCCGCGACAGCAAGGCGACCACGCTGCGGTTTATGTCATCCGAGAGCGCTTTCGTCGTGGTCGGACCCTGGAACGATACGAGCTTCCAGTGCGCAGAACGCGGTTATCTGGGCCAGTTTCGCCACCAGCAGTTCCTGCTGTTCATGATCGCGAACTTCCAGAAAGCGGCGCTTTTGATGTTCTCCGATCGCATGGCTGGCGCCGTGAACATGCTCGACATCGCCGATCCGCAGGCGGTGATGGCATTCCGGACCGCGACGCGAAGAGAACTCGAGCGCTTCCTGCGCTTCACCCATCGCTATTGGTTCCAGGGTGTATCGAGCAACGAACTCGACAAGGAGCTGTTCGCGCTTTCCCGTCGTCACCTCGGCCTCGACCGGATGTACGAAGACGTGCGCGCCGAGATCGAGGAAATGAGCCAGTTCCTCGAAGGCGAGGCGATGCGCCGGCAGAATGACACGATGATGCGGCTGACGGTTGTGACAATCGTTGGCTTGATATTGACGATCGCCACCGGCTTCCTCGGCATGAACGTGTTCGATTACAGCGAACTCACGCCGCTTTCGAAGTCCGCCGCGTTTCTCGTCGTGCTCATGCCGACGGTTGCACTGATGATGATCGCGGTGCGCGCCTCGCGCCGGCTTTCAGCGTTCCTCGATAGAATGACGAACGATCCCTTCCAGCGTCCGCGCCGCAGGGAATGATCTGACCCGCTTTCGCTGGTTTCGGATGCCGGCTTCGGAAAAATCGCGGATGGCCATATGCGCGGCCGCGGTTACGACCGCGCATTGACGTGAACTATGTCCCTACTCCGGCGCCACCAGCTTCCGGTACAGATGCCAAGTCGCGTGGCCCAGGATCGGCACGACGACCGCGAGGCCGATAAGAAGCGGCAGTGCGCCGAAGAGCAGCGCGAGGGCAACGAGCAGGCCCCACAGCGCCACCGGTCCCGGGTTTTCGATTGCGGCGCGCACGGAGGCACGCACGGCTGTCGAGGCACTGACGTTGCGGTCGACAAGCATCGGAAACGACACGACGCTGATGACGAGCACGGCCGCCGCAAACAGGAAGCCGATCACATTGCCCGCAAGGAACAGGTGCCACCCCTGTTGCGTCGTCGTGACTTGATCGCGAAATTCGCTGACCGTCGCAGGCGCCAGAGCACCAAATAGCTGGCTGTAAAGCAGTTGGGCGCAATAGACCCAGGCGAAGAAGATCGCCGCGAGCACCAGCCCGAGCCGCGTGATCGTGCCAATCGACGGCGACTTGAACACGTCGAAGAAGTGGGCGACTGAACTTTCCAGGCCCTGCTCCCGCCGCCTGCTCAACTCGTATAGTCCAATCGCGGCAACTGGTCCGATCAGCGTGAAGCCAGCCAGCATCGGATAGACTAGCGGCAGCATGTTGTAGCCGGTGAGCAGGCGATAGAGCAGCAGCCCGATGACGGGATAGATGAGAATTGCGAAAAGGACGTGCGTTGGCGTGGCGCGAAAATCCTCGATCCCCTCGGCAAGCGAGTCATAAACGTCCTTGACGCTAATCTGGCGGATAGCCGGTTCGCCCGGCCTCCAAAGCATTGACGCAGGCCATCGCAGCTCGACCCCGGGCCGCGCAGCGAGCGATGTTTGGCTGGTATAGTTTGCTGGGTTTGCCATGGTGGCACCTCCAAAATTGGAGGATGCTCGGCCAGCGAAGGGCAGCCGCTACCGGCATCCAAGCGCCCCCGCCCAGGTCAATCGATGACTAGCCTCTCAAACATGCGCCCCGATTGCTCCGTACGCAAATCAGCAACCTGTGACAGAGCCCGGCGCCTGAAGCGTAAACAGACACGGGCGCGTGCGATGCAGGGGCCGATGCGATGCAGGGGCCGAATGCCAGAAATTCGGGCGAGGCGGCTGCTTCAATGGCCGTCCGGCCCGGCGTCCCGGCTGGTCTCGAAGAGGAACCAGATGCGCCGCTCCGTCTCGTCGATGAAGTTCTCAAGGAGGCTGGCACTGGCCACATCTTCGGCGTCGTCGCAGACCTTGTGTGCCTCCCGCAAAGCCTTGAGCACGGCCTGATTGTCGGCGAGCAATTCTTTGACCATCTGTTCCGGCGACACGACGCGCGCGCTACTCTCCGAAAGCGAGGTCAGCTTGAGCACTTCGCCGAAAGAGTGCAGCGTGACGGCGCCAAGCTTGCGAACCCGCTCCGTCAGGACGTCGATTGACGCAAAGACCTGATCGGCCTGGTCGTCGAACAGCAGATGATAGCTGCGGAAATGCGGGCCACTGACGTGCCAGTGGAAGTTCTTGGTTTTGAGGTAGAGCACGAAAGCGTCGGCCGCGAGCTGATTGAGCGCATCAGCCACGCTTCGCACGTTCCTGGCTTTAATGTCGGTCGGGGTCGTGAGATCTTCGGCTGTCGTCATGCCGGGCGCGGACGCGCGCGACGACTTGCGGCCGCCGTGAGCCTCGGTCTTGTCCATGGGGCAGTCCTTCTCATGAGGGCGATTGAGCACAGCGCCGTCTGAGGGCGGCGTTCGGTGCTCGTTTAACGTTGGCGGCGAGCCGCCGTTCCACCCGACCCGGATCTGCTTTGAGGGCGCCCGGAAGACATCAATTTCCATCTGCAGCCTGCTTTGATGATCGCTCGCCGGCCAAGCTCACTCGGCACCACGATGTGGCTTCCCAGGCTCGCTTCCCGCGCCGTCCCGGCAGATTAGTTAATAATCCATTGACGACCATAAAATCCCATGGCATCCCATATATGCCCGTCCGCACCGGGTAGGATCCGTGGCTGGGCGCCGTTCTGGAGAGAGGGCCCAGATCCGAGCGACCGCCACGGCCCACCGGACAACGACTGGCGGGGAAAGCCCGAGGCACCTGAGGCGCGCGCAGTCTGCGCCATACGAAATTCCGGCCTACGGCCGGCACACGGCCCCGCCAGACGGCGCCCGATGTGGGCGGCACGTCAGGCGACACGGCAAGAGCGTTCTGAGTGGAGGTCGTTTTTCGGCAGCAGGGATGGACCGCTTTGTCTCGACATTCACGAACCGGATCGACGCCAAAGGGCGGGTTTCAATTCCAGCCTCTTTCCGCGCGGTACTCGAACGCGACGGATATGCCGGCGGCGTCTACTGCTACCCTTCGCTTGATGCTCCAGCACTCGATGCAGGCGGCGAAAGACTTGCGAAAAAGATCGATGGGCTTCTTGCGGGCCTGCCGGACTATTCGAACGAGCGCGATGAACTGTCTGTCGCGCTCTACGGCGACGTCCAAATCCTCTCCATCGATGGCGACGGGCGCATCGTCCTTCCTGAAAGCCTTCGCGCCCACGCCGGCCTGGAAACCGCCGTCACGTTTGTCGGCCTCGGTGACAAGTTTCAGATCTGGGAGCCCACGCGCTTCGAGCAGCGCCGTCTCGAAGCTCGCAGCAAAGTCCAGGTCACACGCAAACTCTTCGCGGCGGGGAGCCGCCCAGCCGGCGACGGCGGCGGCGACGAGGGAGCACGGGAATGAACCGGGCGGGCGGTCCGGCGGGAGACGCCCCCGAGCGCTAAGCTAGCGCGTCGACGCCCGGCACATTCCCGTGCTGCTCTCGCACGCACGCCCGTTGACCTAAAAACGTGTCCAACGCACAGTCCGCGCCGGGTAAATGCGCGGGGGCGAGCCATGGCGCGGGTGGTTGCTACGGTCGCGGCGGTGCTCGCGACCGCGTTGTTGTCGGGGCAGGCGAAGATCCCTCGTTTCGACGGCGTTTTGGAATTCACCGAGAAGAACTGCGCCAAGAAAGAAAAGTGCACGCTCAAGCGACCGTTCGGATACGTCGACTCGCGCGGCATCGGCTGGCAAGCGCCAAAGGATCAATGGACCAACGGCGCATCGATCCCAAAGAAGCTTCGCGCCCGCTACGGCAACCCGTTTGATGCCAGCCTCATCCGTACGGCCGTCATTCACGATCACTATTGCGATCGCTTCGTGCGCTCCTGGAGCGACACGCACTGGGTCTTCTACGACGCGCTTCTGACGAGCGGCGTCGACAAGTCTCTCGCGCGTGAGATGTACGCCGGGCTTCTCCTCGGCGGGCCGCTCTGGGTGATCATCAAGAAAGGAACGCCCTGTTCGGTCGGGGGGACCTGCGTCCAGCAGGCTGACGGCACGCCGCTTCCCGCCGGTGGCGTCATGAAGGATACGGGCGATGGCCGCCGCGTACTGGTCCGCGAGGCGCGCTACGAAGACCCATCCTTCGATGCGGAGTTTGAGGAACTGCAGGCGAAACTGAACGCTGACGCCGGAGCCGAAACGCGGAGCGAGATCGAAAATCTGGTAAAGCGGGTCCGTCCGCGCGATCCGTTCTTGACCGCGCCCGACACGATTGTCATCACCCCGGCAGCGGGCGGCGTGATCGAGTAGACTTTCGTCGCCTTCGCCAGTCGCCGGCACGAGGTTGAACTTGAAGGACAATCGACTCAAAGGCGGTGCGCCGCACGTTTCCGTGCTGCTATCGGAGGTGATCGAATGTCTGCAACCGCGAGCCGGTGAAACATATATCGACGGCACGTTCGGTGCCGGCGGCTACACGCGCGCCATTCTCGATGCCGCGGACTGCAAGGTGCTGGCTCTCGACCGCGATCCGCGCGCGATCGCGTCCGGCGCCGCCCTCTTGAGCGGTTTCAACGGCCGCCTAACGCTGGTCGAGGCGCCCTTCTCGTCATTGGAAGACGTCTCGCGTGGCCGGCTTGGCCTCGACGCGGTCGATGGCGTCGTCCTCGACATCGGTGTTTCGTCTATGCAGCTCGATGAGGCTGAGCGCGGATTTTCGTTCATGCATGACGGTCCGCTCGACATGCGCATGTCGGCGCACGGCGAGAACGCTGCCGACTTCCTGAACACGGCAGAAGAATTCGAGATCGCCAACGTCATTTACACTTACGGCGAGGAGCATCGTTCACGCGCGATCGCGCGCGCCATCGTGAAGGCGCGCGATGTGAAGCCGCTATCGCGCACGCGCGAATTGGCCGATCTCGTCGCGCGCGTCTTCCACGGCCGCAAGGTCGACGGGCGCCATCCGGCGACGCAGACGTTCCAAGCCCTGCGCATTCACATCAACGATGAACTCGGAGAACTCGCGCGCGCGCTTTCCGCCGCCGAACGCTTGCTCACGCCGGGCGGGCGGCTTGTCGTCGTGACGTTCCATTCTCTCGAGGACCGCATCGTGAAGCGGTTCCTTACGTCACGCTCCGGAAAAGAAATTCGCGTTTCGCGGCATTTACCGGAGCAATTGATAAAATCCGCTCAGCCGAGTTTCCGGATTGTTAACCCCCGCCCGTTAACACCTTCTAAAGGTGAATTGGATCTGAACCCGCGTGCCCGCTCGGCACGGCTGAGGGCGGCGATCCGGACCGAAGCGCCGTCTTGGCCGCTCGATGTTAACGAGTTGGCGTTGCCAGTGCCTCAGGTCTAGGCCCGCTCCCCTCCCGGTTCAGGCAATGGGGGAGTGCCGTTCGACATGCAACTACTCAATGTCGCCGCCTTCTGCTTCGCGCTGACCTGCGCGCTCTTTCTTTACAGTCTGAATTACGAAACGCGGCGCCTGGAAGCGAGCGTCCAGTCCATGGAGCGCGCGGCTGACAAGGCGCGCCGCGATATCGCGGTGCTGAAGGCCGAACGCGGTCATCTAAGCCGGCCCGACCGCATCGACGGCCTCGCGCGTCAGCAAGGTTTGGGTCCGCCGCGCCCCTCGCAGTTCCCAAGTCTGGTCGATGGCGGTGCCGCCGCCTCGCAGCAGGGGAACTGAAAATGAATCTGGACCAGCCGCAGTGGAGATATGCGTCGGGCGGTGGACGCAACGCCTCCCGGCACGCTCAGATAGCTGTAGCGCTGGGCACCGTCGCCGTCTTCGGCGCGATCGCGACGCAACTACTGCTGCTGGGCACTAAGGGCGGGCCGGAGGTTTCGCTCGCAGCCGCCGAACCGGTCGCAACGAGTTTCAGCCGCCCCGACATCGTGGACCGCAACGGACGGTTGCTCGCGACCGATCTCGAAGCACCCTCGATTTTCGTCGATCCCTCGGTCGTACTCGACCGCGACGAGCTCGTTGAAAAGGTCGCGACCGTGCTGCCGGGTCTCAACCAGGCCGAACTACGCGCGGTTCTTTCCGACAAACAGCGTCGCTTCGTCTGGGTACGCCGCCACGTCTCGCCGCAAACCGCGCAGCGCGTACACGACCTTGGCATACCAGGGTTATCCTTCCGCTCTGAGTTGATCCGCGCCTACCCCGGCGGCAAGATGGCCGGCCACGTGCTCGGCGCCGTCAACGTCGACAACAAGGGCGTTGCGGGTATCGAGCGTTATATCGACGAACAGGTCGGCGTCGAGGCGGTCCATTCCGCGCGCCTCTCAACGCGCCCGCCTGTCCGGCTCTCGCTCGACATCGGCGTGCAGCACGCGCTCGAGGACGAACTCGACACCGCGATGCGTCGCTATGCGACCGAGGGCGCAGCCGGCGTCGTGCTCGACATCACGACCGGTGAGGTTCTGGCGAGCGCATCGTTGCCGCGCATCGACCCGGTCGAACGTGCCCGCAACAAGGACGAGCGGCGGATCGACCGTGTCTCCGTCGGCTCGTC